>NZ_MUFF01000079.1:0-1623 GCF_001996105.1 Salinivibrio sp. IB643 | reverse complement strand
ATATATAGCCGGATTTTAAATTTTTAGTCACTAATGACAATGAGCCTACAGATACACAACTGTCAATTTCGACTCCCGGCAGTATAATGCTTCCTGCCCCTATTATACTATGTTTTCCTATTTTAACTGGGGCATGTTGAACATTAGTCAAATGTTCTGGAACGGTAGGATTAGTCATAAAATCTCCAGAATAATCATCATTGCTCGAATAAATGCTGCACCTTGAAGATATACCTGCGAAATCATCTATTACAACTTGAGCAGCCCCCATTATTGATGAGTATATAGCTATGTGGACATTTCTTCCCAATTGAATGCCACCCTCACCAGCAGATAGCACACAGAAATCATCAATACGGGAGTTGTCCTCGATAGATATATTTTCAACCCCATAAATAGAAGCTTTTTTTGAAAGTAGTACATTTTCCCCTAAATGCTTAAACCCTATCTTTTTCAGTTCATCGTTTGAATAAAATGACATTATAAAGCCTTCTTTATTATATTCGTAATCTCATCAACATTTCCGGCACTTAGATATGAATGCATAGGCAAACATAGTACTCTCTCCGCAGAGGCTAAACTCACCTTAGAGCCATAGTTATGACTATCTACAAACACCTTATCTAAAGATGGTGAAAAATAATTTCTAGTCTGAATTCCATGCATCCCTAATCGGTTAGATATATCATGTAGCTCTCTGCCATTTTTTAATAAAATAGGCATGTATGCGCCATTACAGTTAGAATTCGGATGCCACTTTGGAAGTTCAACGACATCCTCTAAGTTTTTCCTATATCGATAAAACATCTCTACTCTATGTTCAAGTATGCTATCAATTACTTCAAGATTAACCAGACCTACCGCCGCTTGGTACTCATTCAACTTTGCATTAATTCCAACATCAACAATCCCTCTTTCAGGCCTGATACCAAAGTTAATAATTTCTTCGGCTTTTTCCAATGCCGATTTATCTTTGAAGATGATAGCACCTCCTTCTATCGTATGAAACAACTTGGTTGCATGGAAACTCAAAGTGCTTGCTGCACCATGATTAAGAACAGGTTCGTCATTTATTTTAACGCCAAATGCATGAGCAGCATCATAAATAATTTGAAATTTATTCTTTTTACTAACTTGAGTTAACTCATCGACATTACATGGATTACCATATACATGGGTAGCAACAACTGTGTCTGCCTTACATCCCTTTTGATATGCAGCCTCAACTTTCTGCGGGGATAAATTTAATGTTATGGGGTCTATATCTGTAAAAGCAAGCTCATCTTTTTGCCACTTAAAAGCACTAACTGTTGCCACAAAACTGAAAGGTGTAGATAGTATACTCTTAGTATCAATAGCTCTCGCTGCAACCTGTAACGCTGATGTCCCGTTATTTGTTAGTAATAAGTTTTCAACACCTAAGTACTCTTTCAGTTTCTCTGTAAGTTCTTGGTGAATAGGCCCGAAATTAGTATACCAACCTTTATTGTTAATCCTGTCAAGAAATTTTTCTAGTTTTCTAAGATCTGGCTGCACTGGTTTATTCAAAGGGATCATATCAAAAACCTAAATAATATTTTTAACTTCAATCAGAAGAGTGTTTTTAAAAAGAAACAATAGCAC
>NZ_MUFF01000078.1:0-2047 GCF_001996105.1 Salinivibrio sp. IB643 | reverse complement strand
CGCAAAGGCAACACCCATGGCAGCAAATAACGCTGTAAAACCAATAATCCACCACTTACCATCAACTAAATGGCCAAGCARTTTACTCAGATCAATCTCGTCATCGTTACTCACCGATGACGTACTATGTGTTTGTTGGGTCATTATYCTACTCTTGGGTCCAATCAGGCTCTCACTGTCCAATGATGACCATGGCTAGATACCACGGGCCCRTTTATCGCAATACACTGCACCATTTTTGTGYGGCTTGTGCGATTAAATCATACGCATGTTCAAACGCCTCATCGCTTTGACGATAAGGRTCGGGAATCTCTTTATGTGCCGACAARTAATGGCCAAATAGCATGGTTTTCCCGCGAGCTTCGGGCGCAATRCGGCATACTTCATCTTTGTGCCCCGCTTCCATKACCAAGATCAAATCATGATCACGGCACATCGATGCAGTCAGCTGGCGCGCCTCATGGCCCGATAAATCAACGCCATGATCCGCGGCCACACGCAACGCACGCTCRTTCGCTGGTTTCCCCACCAARGCACCKATACCSGCTGACGCAATATTTTTATCGGGTAATGCCGCGCGCAGCAGCCGCTCACCSGTTGGGGAGCGACAGATATTGCCAACACAAACAACCAAAATATTATCAAACATAGGCGTTACCCATTATCGTGGCCACGTTTCAATTCGAAGGGCACCTTCAGTTAACTCATTAAAGCCAGAAATGGTTGGCAACAATGAACGCACAACACGGTTCCAGCGGGCAATMGGCGCGGCGGTCACATACACCACATCGTACGGTTGCAGATCAAACTCWGTGCCMACMGCMARYGCRGTRGCRTCTTKSACRTTYAACTGATAAACATCCGCGACAGGTTCGGATTTTTCATAACGYGGGCTGTCCGGYACCTGTTTAGCGGTGCTGCGAATCACAAACACCCCGGTTGCGTCAGCTTCTAGCTCATCAATGCCMCCGACCGAGCTCAACGCTTCGGTTAAACTCATGCCCACGCGATCGATTTTCAGCATTTTGGGATCATTYACTTCYCCCAACACAAACACTTTTTGGCCATCATTGCGGGGCACATGAAGAATATCGCCATCCTGCAACAAACGATTTTGGGTTAAATCGCCCTTTTGCATCAGCGCGTACAACGACATRCTTTGTTCTTCGCCGCGCTTGGTTAAGGTCACATTGCGCCAATCGGCAAACTCAGTGATCCCGCCGGCGTGATTCACCGCATCTAAAATAGTGGTRGGAATATTGGTGATCGGYTGATAACCCGGCTTTTTCACTTCACCCGTAATATACGATTTTTGCGAGCGAAAGGCGGCGACATTGACATCAACTTGGGGCTTTTCAATATACGTGGCGAGGCGCTTAGCAATATCATCACGCACTTCTTGTACCGTTTTACCCGCAACATGTACTTGGCCAATGTAAGGATAAAAAATGGTGCCGTCATTGTGCACCCAGTTGCCTGCTTCAGCAGAGCTACGGTACGATCCCGCCGGAATGGTCAGTTCAGGGTGATCCCAGATAGTGACGTTAAGCACATCCCCCGGACCGATGCGATACTCGTAGTTTTGTATTTTCTGATCGAGTTCAGGATTCACCTGCGCCAAAGTCCGCCCACGCTGACGGTWTAACTGTTTGATATAAGAGGGAGTGAGCGGGTGAATATTGACCTGCTGCGAGAGATCACCTGCAGGCTGGCCCACGATATTTTTATCGCTTGGATCAAAGTGAGATCCCGGCATTGTACACCCGGCCAGAGCAAGCGTGCTCATAGCGACAAAACAAAAAGGTTTTAACACAACATCATCCTGGTTTTTGTTGTAAATTCCGCTGAACGGTAAAGCAATCGATGCGTGACTGACGATCCACAAACACACCCAACCTTTGTTGTACACCCGGCCAGAGCAAGCGTGCTCATAGCGACAAAACAAAAAGGTTTTAACACAACATCATCCTGGTTTTTGTTGTAAATTCCGCTGAACGGTAAAGCAATCGATGCGTGACTGACGATCCACAAACACACCCAACCTTTG
>NZ_MUFF01000077.1:0-2082 GCF_001996105.1 Salinivibrio sp. IB643 | reverse complement strand
ATAAAACGCTTCACTCTTCAGGACACACTTTTTTTAATCGCTCCCATCAGGTAGAATTTCGTCATTATTGTATAAAAAGTCACGCATGACCGAATTGTATCGGACACATAACAACAGCGTGACAATCCATACTAACAATTAAAATTTGGCTAGATACCCCCATGAATAATACGCTTTCGCCTGAGGTACAACATCGTGACTTAGAAACGGTCGCGCCGACAAAAGAACGAGAGTTTCGTGACTCGCGATTCATTAATCAACCGCATACTGACTATGACCAGTGTGATGTATTCATCTATTGCCCTMATGAAGACATCGATGATTTAGCGCAAGTATTAGAGCGCCATCCTGACTTAAGGGCTTGCATCAACTGCTATGATGTACAAAACCTTAAAAATAAAACCTTGTGCCACTTTAAAAGTGCAAAGYTATCAACACAACAGCAAGAGTTTTTGATCGGTGCCACGGAGCTAGGTGCTTGGGTTGAACCTCTGGTTAGCTACTTTGATAGAACGCTCGGTTACACAGAAACCGAATTACTTCACAGTGGTTATTTTTTACACCAAAAAGCCTTTTCAATATTATCTGAACGAAAAAACGGTTTACAAAAACGCGTCATCGATCTGCTGTTTGCCACTGCTATAGGCTTAGTTGCATTGCCAATAGGATTAATCACAGCGCTACTCATCAAGCTTGAATCCCCAGGCCCTATATTCTTCAAACAAAAGCGTACCGGCCAGTACAATAAAGAATTTWACGTGATTAAGTTTCGCTCGATGCGTAACGATGCTGAAAAAAACGGCGCACAGTGGGCGACGAAGAACGATGCGCGCGTGACCAGAGTGGGCAATTTTATTCGTAAAACCCGCATCGACGAGCTACCGCAGCTGATTAATGTATTTAAAGGCGAGATGTCACTGGTGGGCCCGCGCCCAGAGCGCGAAGTGTTTATTGCAGAGTTAGAGAAGTCAATTCCATACTATCGCTTTCGTCATGCTGTAAAGCCGGGTGTCACTGGGCTGGCACAAGTTAAATACCCTTATGGCGCCTCAGTAGAGGATGCGATTTGGAAACATAAATATGATGTGTATTACATCAAGCATCAAACGTGGAAAATGGAATTGAGAATTCTGTTGCTTACGGTAAAGACAGTCCTGTTTGGAATGGGTAGATAATCGTTAAGAGTAACGAGAACCCCTAGCGCTGAGCCCTAATTAGCACATTATATTAGACTTTTAGTAAGAAAAAACCACCGCTTAGCGGTGGTTTTTTTATCGATGCTTAAGAAAGCCCTTGTACGCATAAACGGAAAAAACAAATAAAGACTTCATTAATCCTAACCCGATAACTTTTCGATACAGCTCCCACTGATAAGATAATACTTTAAGTTTATTTGAGGACATGCCATTGTTATACCGATAACTTGCAAGAACTTCAGGTAGGCAATGGGCAGTAGGTATATCCTTTAAGATATGTAACCATAAAGCCATATCCTGACGCTTTCTGATCAAGGGCATATATCTCTTACCCAACTTTTTAGTATCGTAAACTGCTGTTAAGCAACCAATGACATTACTAAATAGTAATTTATTGTAGTCAGTCTCTAAAGGGGCTTTGACAATGTCCAGAACATCACTGCCATCTAATCGTTGGTAATATGTATAGGTTAAAGCATAGTTGTTTTCTAACATAAAAGAAATTTGTTTCTCAATTTTATCCTCTTTCCATAAATCATCAGAGTCTAAAAATGCTATAAAACGCCCTCTAGCTTTCTCAATTGCAAAGTTCCTACACCAGCCAGCACCTTTATTTTCAGAGTTCGAGTAAGCTTTAATTCTGTCGTATTCATCAACGAATCGACTTACAACACGCCAAGTATCATCTGTAGACGCGTCATCTACTATAATAAGTTCCCAGTTTTTATACGTTTGGCTTAATACACTATTTACACTTTCAACTATGGTATCCTCACAGTTAAAGCTTGGCATTATAATAGAAACCATCGGTGCTTTTTCTAACACAATACTCTTACCATTATTTTTCATATTTATTCTATTTACCTAAACAATTAAAATATAGAGT
>NZ_MUFF01000076.1:0-2271 GCF_001996105.1 Salinivibrio sp. IB643 | reverse complement strand
GAGACCCAGGCTTTAGCTGCAACTAAAGCTTTCTAATGTGCAGTTCGATTGAACGCTGGCTCCTCTGTCGAGAGACCGATAACAAACATGAACGCACCTTAGAACTCCAAGCACCAAACTCGAATACTCGACTGGGTCTCGAACCCGTATTACGCAAACAAGAGTTAGCTTATTATGAATACTGCATCCAATCAAAACATCTACATCGGCGTCGATACCGGCAAAGCGCAACTCGACATCTACGTCAGACCAACTGCGCACTTCTTCTCTGTGCCAAACACTGATAAAGGCATTAAAGATGCATTGAAAATCATCAAGCCATATCAGCCTGAGCGCATCATCATTGAAGCCACTGGCCGATTAGAAATGYCCTTTGTGCTCGCGTGTATTGAAGCCAATTTACCCATCGTACGCGCCAACCCTGTGCACATTAAACGCTTCGCCGGCGCCATTGGCCGCAGAGCGAAAAATGACCGCTTAGATGCTGAGTTAATTGCACATTATGGCGACGCCATTAAGCCTGAAATCACCATTATCAAGGCGGAAAATATACGTYTAATGAGTGATTTAGTCATCAGGAGAAACCAGCTMCTATCTATGCAAACGATGGAAAAGAACCGCTTGCAGATACTGCCCAAAACCTTGCATTCAACCATCAAACCCATGCTCACTGCGATGAAAAATCAAATCACCAACATCGAACAAAAACTCGTGAAGTTGATTGAAGCATGCCCTGAATATCAGACTAAAAATACGCTCTTACAAAGCGTGCCTGGCATTGGCAGCATTGCGGCAGCATCTATCATCAGTAACGTCCCTGAGCTGGGCTATATAACTAACAAACAAGCGGCATCTCTCATTGGTGTTGCACCCGTGACAAAAGAAAGTGGGCGATATAAAGGCAAACGAGTGATCCAAGGTGGACGTGCTCAAGTTCGTACCGTGTTGTATATGGCGATGATGTCTGCGATGCAATGTAATCCTGTTTTTAAAGCGACGTATACCCGATTAGTCGCCGCTGGAAAGCCGAAAAAAGTCGCCATTATTGCCTGTGTGCGCAAGATGGTAGTGATCTTAAATTCGATGCTCAGAGACGGCGTGATGTGGGATAAAAACCTCGCCAAAATTTAACGATTGACGACATACTCGTTTGTTAGCACACACTACCACAACACTTTTTGTATTTTTTCCCACTTTGGCATGGGCAAGGTTCATTCCTACCGACTTTCCTTGATATTACTTTAGGGTATGAGGGAAACGGGATAGGAAAAGTGGGCTGCTGCCCGATAGTCATATTACCAATGTAAACACTACCACCACCAACACCTATAGCTAAGGAGTTGTTTGATATATCAAAGCCAACTTTGCAGCCTGTGATATTCATTGACGCAGACTTCAAGACTTGGCGACTTCTTGTAACGACTTCTAGGTTACTGTTTTCACGACAGCTAATTTTAACACCGCGATGAACCATCTCTAGACGTTCAACAATTAAGCTATGCGGAGCCTCAGTGCGTAAAACTAAGGTAATGTAACCAAGAGCTTTTCTAATTGTTATTTTGGGTCCTACAACTTCAACATCCCAATTGGATGTTGAAGTAACCCACTCGTTATCTGTTATTTTTAAAACCTCAGCACCATCGCGATCCGCTAGGTAGGCATTAATACGGAATGGTGCACCTTCACACTCTGGCTTTTTGATAGAAAAAATTGACTCGCCATCTATTTGAATAAGTGACTCTACATTTTTACAGGTTAAAGTGCCGATTTTCACTGTTGGCTCAACTAACCCTAAATCAAATGGACCGAATGAGAATCCCTTTTGCTTACAGATTGGGTTTTGCGAACGAACTTTTATTGTTTCTTTTGATAAAATTTTTCTTGAGACCCTATCGTGACAACCACCACACAATAAAACTATGTGATCCGGGTTGTGTTCCTTCGCTTCAGCGAAAGTAGGCTCTAAATGCTCATATTGATAAACTGCATTACCACAGTTTACGCAACCGAAACCGCAACGCTGGCGCACTTCTCTTTTTACTGGAGAAGCAATTGTGTCGGTTAGTCCATATTTATTAACTCTCAAATTGTCCTCCTGTGGGTGCTAACGCCTCGTTCACCGGCGAGTAAGTTGGCGCTGTTTTGCGTGCATTTTCTTTTAGCAAAGACCGCGACAACTGTATCGAGTCCGAGTGCAACGACTTGTTAAGTGTTGTTTTTACCACCAGAGTGCATAGCCTTTTCTGCATCATTTAATGCTGTAGATAACGC
>NZ_MUFF01000075.1:0-2349 GCF_001996105.1 Salinivibrio sp. IB643 | reverse complement strand
ACGTTGGCTCGTTTTATCCACCTGGACAGAGTCGACAGTCCATGGCGGAATCAGTCCAAGGATCGCTTGATAGAGTGCTGTATCTTTCATCTGATTCAGGGCTCAAGTGCAGAGTGTTTCCTTATTGTCCAATTAATCGGAAAATTTGAAAAGAAACACTTTCCACCACATCCGGTGAAGAGCCTTATTCATACAGCTTATTGGTAAGGAAAGCCAAATGGTGTGCACGCTTTTTCGAGGCACATTCACATTATCGCCGAAAGAGAAAATATTAATACAATATAATCATAGGGTTACAATTTATCCTTTGGGGATAATGTGAACGCCTTGGCCGGGATAGGCGGCATGCACACTTTCGCAGACAAGGTGATTGCTTCAAGCGGTAAAAATGTGTTTAATTATAGGTAGTTAGTTAAAAAATGACGCGTATAACGGTTTTGACAAATCGAGCACGCGCACTAATACAATGTTATGCAAAATAGCATCAGATAAGGATAAATGAATATGCTTAAGTTTTTATCAGGAACTGTTAAAGCTGGTTTTGGATTGGCAGCAATTTCAGCAGCTGTCTTTTGGTCTGTGCATCAGGGTTTTATACAAGCAAATGCGTTTTCAGCTATGACACCAGAGCAAACATTTAAAGCATTTATTTGGTCCTCTGGAATAGCGGGAGTATTGCTATTATTTGCTATCCTTATATCATCAGCAACGAGGTCAAACGGAAAATCAATTACTGCTGATAATGGTGGTATTGCTGTTGATAATTCTGGCTTTTTAAACTTTTTTAAGTTATTTAGAAATAAATCGGATGAAAAATAATGGCAAATAAGGACATTAAATCCGATCGTGGTGGTCTGGCATATGATGGGTCTGGTTTTGGTAATAGTCCAACTTTCAACCTGAACCATGTCGCTAGATTTAGCTCACTTCTTAACCCTCTTCTGGAGAAAATAATTGAAAATTATGATCCCGAAATGGAGGCCAATAGTATCCGTGAGCTGCCTGACCCAGATGAGAAGCTAGATTTTAATAATGTAAGAGTGTTTTCTGAAGAAATCATCGACTGTGTTGGTTTTTTAACGCTAGTAGAAGAGCAAATTGATGCGATTGATGATGAGGACCCTGGAGCAAAAAATAAGTTTCTAAGGTCTATACATCAAAATTATAAGAATCATCGCCGACAACTTCTGATTCATGAGAGAGTAGGAATTAAAGATAAAGATTCAGTGGTTTCGACTATTCGAAATAACTCAGATCGTCTTTTGCAACAAGTTACTGATTCAATTTTAGAGAATGCAAGAATTGATTTTCATGCAATCCCAGTGGAAGACGTTCGTGACTCAGCAAACTTGATAGTTTGCTATGGGTTTATCAATTGTAAAATATTGGAGAGGCCTGATGATTATTCATGATATATCTGAGCCTCAAAAAAGCTTATATGTAATAGGGGGTTCTATTCTTTCAGTTCTAAGGGAATCGAATGAGAAGTCTTTTGATCCTATAAGGCTATTTGGCCTATTACATAATAGCAATAGCAAAGTTTCTTTAACTTACTTTTATTTGGGCCTTGATTGGTTGTATCTGCTGAATGCAATTGAGCTGGATGGCTTCGGAAATATAAAATTATGCAGCTAATTAATTTAAAAGTATTTTGCGACGAGATAATAGTTCGTGAAATTCAATTCAAAGACGGAATCAACATAATTACCAATATTGAGGACGATGGTAACCAGATTGGGAAAAGCACTGCGCTAAGAGTATTAAACTTTTGCTTAGGCTCCGATGGGAAGAGTATTTGGCATGACCCAGAGTCACGAACGAAAAATGAAGCAATTGAAGATCTGGTTACTGGTGGAAGGGTGTTGTTTTCACTAGATATGTGCATAAACAAAAAGAACTACACAATTAATCGTAGAATACATAAGGTTCAGCAAAAAACTCGCACTGTTCAAAAAATATATTCATCTATTAATGATGATGAATTTGATACAAATGCAAAATTTAAAGCAGCGTTAGCCCCGATCCTAGGGTTTAGTATTACTAATCCTACCTATTCTTCAATTAAGAATCGTTTTGTTCGTTTAGATAAAAAAACTGCCTCTAATATCTATCGATATCTAAACTCAAATACTAGTGACCAGCAATATATTTTGTATTACTCATATCTGTTTGGATTTTCTGGGCATAGTGATCTTGCTAGTGAGATTCAGTTTGGGGAAGAACGAAACCAAAGAAATGATAGAATTTCAATGCTGTTGAATGGAAGGACGGAGCAAGACTATAAAGATAAACTTAAATCTATCGATGATGAAATAGAGATATTAAAGAATAAAGAAGAGAATAAAGAAG
>NZ_MUFF01000074.1:0-2644 GCF_001996105.1 Salinivibrio sp. IB643 | reverse complement strand
GCCATAATCAATATTTGCACAGGCTGAAGGAAGTGGACGGCTTATCTTCACCGTCAATATTGGCGGTACTTGGGACGATGGCGGCTTATAACGAAGGTGAACGTTGGCTAACGGCGCTTAATGATTACGTGCTGGCCAACCATGAGTACGTAAGAGATACATTGCAAAGCGCTTTTTCTGAAATCATTTATCAAGTACCAGATTCAACTTATTTGGCGTGGATCGATTTATCACCATTGAATCTAGATATGAAAGCGCTTGAAAAGACATTAATTGAAACATTCCATGTTGCTATCATGCCGGGTAGTACGTATGGAAAGGCAGGGAAAAACCATATGAGACTGAACCTCGGTTGTCCACGATCTAAAGTAGAGGTGGGTGTCGATGCGTTAATTCAAGCGAWTAAACGACAGCGTTAAATGCATATCAGAAAGAGTAGATAAGGAAGCCTACTCTTTTTCCGCTCCCTCCCTCGCAAAATCCCCCAAACACCATACAACTCAATTACCTACCTCGCTTATCCTTCCCCGCACATTCATAACCGGTGGATGATGCCATGTTATTTATTACCAGCCGTATTCCTAAACAAGGGCCGACCAGTGAGGCCGGCCGTTGGTTAAGCTTTGATAACCAAAACACCGATATCTCAAAGTGGGTGTATTTTTGCCAGCGCGCCGGGCAGGGTGAATACCAAGAGATCACCGCGGCGCCGTTTATGGCCAAACTGAAAGCCTTGCCCGCGCATACTCAAATCCTCTTTTTGCTCCATGGTTATAACAACCAAATGGAGCGCAACATCTTCCCGATGGCGCAGACGTTACAACACCAGTTTGATCGCCTCGCCCCCAACGCCATGCTGGTGGTGCCGATTATCTGGCCCTGTGACGACGATGGCCCGCTCGGTGCTGTCGATGACTATTGGGACGATCAACTTGCCGCCACCGCGTCAGGATTGGCGTTTAGCCGCTTACTGGCGATGTTTGATGACTGGCGCCGCGCCCCCGAGCAACAAACCACTCCGTGTAAGCGCCGCATGAACGTGCTTGCTCACTCCATGGGCAATCGCACTTTAATCAGCACCTTTTGCCATTGGCACCAACACGCCGGGCTCGACACCATGCCGCAATGGTTTCGGCATATCTTTATGATGGCTGCCGATGTTGATAACCAAGCCCTAGAGCCGCACCAGCCGGGCAGGGCAGTGCTGGATGCCGCCAAACAAGTCCACATTTACTATGCCGCCGACGATTTAGCCATGGCCGCCTCAAAAGTGGTCAACGTGCGCCACCGCACCGTCACCCGGCGATTAGGCATGACCGGCCCCGAAAACCTCGACGCACTCCCGGCTAACAAAGTGACGATAAACGACTGCGACGCCTTTAATGACCAATTCGACCCCCACTGGGGCCATACCTATTTCCTCACCGACGACAACGGCCACCCAAGCCCGTTGATAGAACAGATGATGGATAAGATGGTAGGCACATAAATACCATTGGCGACGATGACACAAGCACTGGCGCTTGTCCGACCAACGCCTGATTTGTTATCCAACTTCTTCAACAAGGACGTAACCATGCCCAACACCTCAATAAACAATGAGACCCTCACCGTCACCCATCACGGTGGCTATCAAACCGTGACTGGCTCTTGTCACCAAGTGGATATAAAACCCAGTGGCTTACGCTTGCTGATTGATTGCGGTCAATACCAAGGCGATGAAGCGCGAGAGGCGAGGGTGAACCTCAATGGCAAACGCATTGACGCGCTGATCCTCACCCACGCTCATATCGACCACTGTGGCTTACTGCCATGGCTATTGGCGGCTGGCTTTAACGGCCCCATTTATTGCACTGAGGCTACCGCCGCTTTGGTGCCGCTATTGATTGACGACACCTTAAAGCTGCAACTCAACATGCATTATGGCAATCGCCAGCACGTGCTCGAACGTATCCGCCAGTTAACCGTGACGCTGTCTTACAACAGCTGGTACCGGCTAAAGCCCAGGCATAAAGGGCAGCCGGCGACCTATTTGCGCTTGCAACCGGCTGGGCATATTTTGGGGTCAGCTTATGTTGAATTAAAACTGCCCGACGAGCAGCGCGTAGTGTTCTCGGGCGATTTAGGGCCCAGCAACACGCCACTGCTGCCTGATCCAACCCCGCCAACCCGTGCCGATATTTTGTTTTTAGAATCTACCTACGGCGATAAAACCCATGAGTCCGTCGCCAACCGCGCCCAGCGGCTCGAGGCGATCATTCAACGCTCACTAGAAGACGGTGGSGCGATTTTGATCCCAGCGTTCAGTGTCGGCCGCACCCAAGAGCTGTTGTTTGATATCGAGCAGCTTATCCACCAAAAGCAGCTTGATGAGGCGCTCCCTATTATTCTTGACTCGCCCATGGCGCAAAAAGTCACGCGCCACTATCGCCAGTTTAAAAAGCTATGGAGCAAAGAGGCCAAAACCAAGCTAAATCAACACCGCCATCCGTTAGCCTTTGAGCAATGCATCACCATTGATGAACACAGCCAGCACATGGCACTGGTGAACCGCCTAAAACAAAGCGGCGAGCCGGCCATTGTGGTCGCCGCCTCCGGCATGTGCCAAGGCGGACGGATTATGAACTACCTCGCCGCCTTGGCA
>NZ_MUFF01000073.1:0-2717 GCF_001996105.1 Salinivibrio sp. IB643 | reverse complement strand
TAAAGCTGCGTGGTTTTAACTCGCGCCGCATCAAAGCGATGACGTCATCCTGACGCAAGCCATACAGCGTCTCAATCGCCTCAAACGGGGTTCTATCTTCCCACGCCATTTCAATGATCCGGTCAATGTCTCCCGGTTGCTCGTTCAATGCCATATCGGTCTCCTTGCTCTAGTGGCAAACAGTACGCGTCGAGCATGAAAGACCGATCAGCGTGAGCCCTCAGACTGAGCAATGCTTTTACCCTTGKTTTTGGGATATTTAGAAATAAATAGCGAATACAGTTAGTTACGACTGGGCGTTTTTAATAAGGGTAAAAAACGATTTTTATCCTAACGGCCTGTTGTCACAGGCTATTATTTCGTTATTCTATAGTTCACTGCCGCACAGGCAGCTTAGAAAGAAGAGCGTTTAGCGTTTGGCGTTAACTTGCCGTTCACTGCCGCACAGGCAGCTTAGAAAATCATCTGAACCATCATCGGGATTTTCGTTATGTTCACTGCCGCACAGGCAGCTTAGAAATCAACGAACAAGCCTTTAGAATCCTCGTTAGCGTTCACTGCCGCACAGGCAGCTTAGAAAGGCCGAAGAAATCGCCACCTTGGCGCAGCTTGGTTCACTGCCGCACAGGCAGCTTAGAAACCAACAAGGCGCAGAGGGGGAGCTATTGCGAGGTTCACTGCCGCACAGGCAGCTTAGAAAATAACTACTCTCGTTGCTCGTTTGTTTTTAGTGTTCACTGCCGCACAGGCAGCTTAGAAATCCGCCACACGCACACCTAATTTGATACTGACGTTCACTGCCGCACAGGCAGCTTAGAAAATAAAATTACCAATGGTAACGGCCAAGGGAATGTTCACTGCCGCACAGGCAGCTTAGAAATAACGTTCGTGCTCTTTACACGAACGCGTCGCGTTCACTGCCGCACAGGCAGCTTAGAAAACTTGCAGGCCGACGTCACGCAGGCGCAATACGTTCACTGCCGCACAGGCAGCTTAGAAAAACGCATCGACGAACGCCAACCTGATACACGTGTTCACTGCCGCACAGGCAGCTTAGAAAGACAACGGCGAGGCGTTAGAGGCTACGTCAATGTTCACTGCCGCACAGGCAGCTTAGAAATTTGTATGTCGTTATCCAGACCAGTGTGGACAGTTCACTGCCGCACAGGCAGCTTAGAAAGAGACCACACGTGATTTAAAGATTTTGATTCAGTTCACTGCCGCACAGGCAGCTTAGAAACATCAACGCGAACAACGCGCTAAGAAACGGCCGTTCACTGCCGCACAGGCAGCTTAGAAAATTGAACTGGAGCAGTGGAGCGCACGGATTGCGTTCACTGCCGCACAGGCAGCTTAGAAATTTGGATTGAATTTATGGCCCTCGGGCGTCACGTTCACTGCCGCACAGGCAGCTTAGAAATTTAATTCTGTCCAGTGGGGCGGCGTCATTGGGTTCACTGCCGCACAGGCAGCTTAGAAATTAATCGCCTGATTGCGGAATTGACGCTCCATGTTCACTGCCGCACAGGCAGCTTAGAAAATCGGAACCTCCATCAGAGCCATCGTCATTATGTTCACTGCCGCACAGGCAGCTTAGAAAGCCGAAATTGCTCGTCAAAGTCTTTCGCGCACTCATAGCGTTCACTGCCGCACAGGCAGCTTAGAAAGCAACCGCTCGATAAAAACGGCGAGGTGCATGGTTCACTGCCGCACAGGCAGCTTAGAAATACCCAAAGCCGCGCCCGCACACCACCTTGGCGTTCACTGCCGCACAGGCAGCTTAGAAATTGAAAACCTTATCACCGGTGAAGATGATAACGTTCACTGCCGCACAGGCAGCTTAGAAAAGCGAGCGTACGGGCCTCACCGCTTCGATCGTGTTCACTGCCGCACAGGCAGCTTAGAAATCGATGAGGTCAGGCCGGTCATCGCAAGCTACGTTCACTGCCGCACAGGCAGCTTAGAAAAGTTGCCGCCAACGATCGGTGAGCGAGCAATGGTTCACTGCCGCACAGGCAGCTTAGAAATATTCGTAGCCGTGCAAACATATCTGCTGTTCGTTCACTGCCGCACAGGCAGCTTAGAAAATAAAAATCACACGCGTGCTTAAAGGCCGTTTGTTCACTGCCGCACAGGCAGCTTAGAAACAATCGACACAGTGGCACGCGCGCCAATAATGGTTCACTGCCGCACAGGCAGCTTAGAAACTTGCGTTCGCGACGAATAAACGCCTTAGCGGGTTCACTGCCGCACAGGCAGCTTAGAAAGATCATCGGCGCGGTGCTTAGCGTTTGCGTTTGTTCACTGCCGCACAGGCAGCTTAGAAATCACCAGGATAATTGCCATCGGTACTATAAAAGTTCACTGCCGCACAGGCAGCTTAGAAAAGCTCCCAAGTGATGTTAGATTTCGCTTTAGAGTTCACTGCCGCACAGGCAGCTTAGAAATCGCGAATGAGGCCACCTTTTCCGGCCACTGTGTTCACTGCCGCACAGGCAGCTTAGAAAGATCGTTGGCGGCAACTGGAACAACGGCAGCAGTTCACTGCCGCACAGGCAGCTTAGAAAAGATTAACGACCTGGCCGTCTGTCACGCTCAGAGGTTAATCGTTGGCCTCGATGTCGGAGGCGCGCAGTCCGCTTGGGTAATACATGACAGACATCGCACTGGCGCTTGTCCGACCTACACACCATTTTAATATCGGCGGTGTCATTGGC
>NZ_MUFF01000072.1:0-2727 GCF_001996105.1 Salinivibrio sp. IB643 | reverse complement strand
CTTTTAGAAGAATTAAAAGAAAGCAATAAGAGTTCGAATGTTAATTTTTTAGGTCAAGTGCCTAATAAAGATATATCTTATTATCTGTCTCAGTCTGATGTTTTGGTCGTTCCATCGAAAAATAGATATGAGGGCTTTCCGCGCGTTATATTGGAGGCGTGGGCTTGTGGACTACCCATTGTTGTCACTAATGTTGGCGGAGTGTCAGCATTTGTTAAGAATGGCTATAACGGATATTTAATTCCTAGCCATTCATACGAACATTTGAAAGATGCAATCGTTAAGATAATGAATTACTCTAATTACAGCCAGTTGTTAAGCGGAGTAAGGAAGTCGTCGGAAATTACTACAAAGGACTACTGGGTTCGTCAGTTTAGAGATCTCGGAATTCATTAGGAGTTTACGTTTTGTGTGGTGAGTTTAAAATTTCTAGTGAAAATGATGATGTTGGTTTCTCTGTCTTGTTGTCTGTTTATAAAAATGAATCCCCTTCGTTTTTAATTGAGTCAATCAATAGCGTTTACTTTTCTCAGACATTAAAGCCAAGCCAAATTATCTTAGTTAAAGATGGATTGTTAACGCCAAAGCTAGAAAATGTTTTGAGTGAGATAAAAACTAATATTGGAAGACTTTTAACTGTTGTTTCTCTTGAGGAAAACAAAGGTCTCGGTGCAGCGCTTAATATAGGTTTGGAAAAAAGTAAATTTGAGCTCGTTGCGCGGATGGATACAGACGATATTGCTGAGTCTAATCGGTTTGAACTGCAGATCCCTTATATGCTCGAAAACACTGATATCAGTGTATGTGGCGGGTTAGTAGATGAGTGGAATACAGATATGACTAAACGCCTGGGAGCTCGCAGAGTTCCGGGCAGTCATGATGATATTTGTCGATTTGCTAAATCAAGAAGTCCCATGAATCATCCGTCTGTCGTATTTAGGAAATCAGCCGTTCTTGATGTTGGAGGTTATCCTCCACTTCGGAAAGCACAGGACTATGCACTGTGGAGTTTGCTGCTGAGTAAAGGATATAAGCTGGCTAACCTTGATAAAGTACTCGTAAAAATGCGGGCCGGTAGTGAAATGGCATCAAGACGCGGATTTTCTTATTTAAAGTATGAAATCCAGCTTTTACGATATCAAAAGAGTATTAATTTCCTATCGGCTCGGCAGTTGCTGATCAATTCTACGATTAAATCAATACTTCGTTGTTCACCTCATTTCGTAAAAGTTGCTGCATATCGACTTCTCCATTCTTAGGCTTTCAGCGAGGATTATATGAAATATCTTGTCACTGGTGCGGCCGGATTTATTGGCAGCGCGACAGCAGAAAAGCTTGTGGCCGCTGGTCATCATGTTATTGGTGTAGATAGCCTGAATGACTACTACGATGTATCGTTAAAGCATGCGCGCCTAGCCCGCATTGAGCACCCAAATTTTACCTTTGAACAACTTGATATTGCCGACCGCGAGAAAATGGCAGCGTTATTCGAGACGCATCAATTTGATCGGGTGATTCATTTGGCGGCGCAAGCAGGGGTGCGCTATTCGATTGAAAGCCCACATGCGTATGCGGATGCCAACTTAGTGGGGCATTTGAACGTGTTAGAAGGCTGTCGTCAAACGAAGGTAAAACATCTCATTTATGCCTCTTCGAGCTCAGTCTATGGGCTGAATGCAAAGGTACCGTTTGAAACTTCAGACTCGGTAGACCACCCCGTCTCTTTGTATGCGGCAACGAAAAAGTCGAATGAGCTTATGTCCCATAGCTACTCGCACTTGTACGATATCCCGACGACAGGGCTTCGCTTCTTTACGGTATACGGCGCATGGGGTCGACCAGACATGGCGCCATTTATTTTTACCGATAAGATTTTAAAAGGTGAAACCATTGATATTAATAATAATGGTGATATGTGGCGCGACTTCACTCACGTAGACGATATTGTTGAAGGCGTGGTGCGTATTGCGGATGTTATTCCATCACGCAACAATGATTGGACCGTTGAAGCGGGCACGCCAGCTTCTAGCTCTGCGCCTTATGCCGTCTATAATATCGGACATGGCTCGCCAGTGAATTTAATGGAATTTGTTCAATGCATTGAGCGTACTCTTGGCATTGAGGCGAAAAAGAACTTCCGTGAAATGCAGCCTGGTGATGTTTATCAAACTTACGCGGATACACAAGACTTATTTAAAGCGACAGGGTATAAACCGCAAATCTCGCTCGAGCAGGGTGTGACTGAACTGGTAGAGTGGTACCTGAACTGGTAGAGTGGTACAAAGCGTTTTATAAATAATATCGGCGTGTATATCGTAAAGATCCTTTTTAGTTACTATCTTCCCATTCCAAACAGGACTGTCTTTACCGTAAGCAACAGAATTCTCAATTCCATTTTCCACGTTTGATGTTTGATGTAATACACATCATATTTATGTTTCCAAATCGCATCTTCAACTGAGGCGCCATAAGGGTATTTAACTTGTGCCAGCCCTGTTACTCCTGGCTTGACAGCATGACGAAAGCGATAATAGGGAATAGACTTCTCTAACTCTTCAATAAACACTTCGCGCTCTGGGCGCGGACCCACCAGTCTGGGCGCGGGCCCACCAGTGACATCTCGCCTTTAAATACATTAATCAGCTGCGGTAGCTCGTCGATGCGGGTTTTACGAATAAAATTGCCCACTCTGGTCACGCGCGCATCGTTCTTCGTCGCCCACTGAGC
>NZ_MUFF01000071.1:0-2968 GCF_001996105.1 Salinivibrio sp. IB643 | reverse complement strand
GTGTGATGGGGGAAGCATGAGGCGTAACGCCTTGTTGCTCTTGTCTCAGTTGTCTTACCCACTTGTCCATGGTGGATTTGCCCACGCCCATGGCAGTAGCTGCTTCGATAATCGTGTAGTTTTGTTCGAGAACAAGCTCAGCGGCTTCACGTTTAAATTCAGCGCTGAAAGTACGTCTTGTGCGTTTGGTCATGGTTTCACCTGTCATGCTATGAGGCGTATCTTAACACCTCTAATCAGGTGGCCAAATTCACTATGCCACTACAGAAAACGGACAGGTAGAAAAAGGTACGTTRCCAATTGTAGAAGCAATTGACCGTATAAGAGCCTATCCCAAAAGGGATTTATTCCAAACAATGAGGCTACAAGCAATGGCCTCGTAGTTTTCGATTTTCTTTTCCCAACGAACAAGCAATCTACGATAACGGTTTAGCCAGCTATGAGTTCGCTCCACAACCCAACGATGAGCCTTAAAATCATCCGATTGCTTCAAGCTCGCGGCCTCTTCAGCACGTCATTGAACATGGGGAATGTAGTTCAAAGCAACCAGTTCATCATGTAACCACTGGCCTGTATAACCTTTGTCTAGGTACAAAGGTACTTTCAGCGGCGGCCGATAACACTCTAGTGGATCTAATGTTTGAAGTACCAGCTTAATGTCGTGGACGTTTGCGCCATCGCTAACAACAGCCAGTGGCAATCCATTCGCATCCGTCAACAAACTGCGTTTTACGCCTTGTTTCGCACGGTCTGTTGAGTTCTAACCTGTTTTTTTGAGCCAGCTAAAGGTGCTTTAGTTTGGCACCCGTCTATTGATATGGAACTCCAATCAACCCCTTCGTAAATCAGGCCATTTTGCCAAAATCGCTCAAAGACTCCTGCATCTCGCCACTCTTGAAAACGACGATGTGCAGAGCTAGAGGAACAAATACCTGTCGCGTTAAGCGCATTCCAATTACAACCAGTTCTGAGAACAAAGAGGATGCCGTTCATAGCATCACGATTATCGACTCTCTTTCGATGTGTTCCTAGAGGATGGTTCGTCTTGTGGATTGGTAAAAGCGGCTCAATTTTTGCCCAAAGGGCGTCAGAGATTAGGTATTGTGTCGAATTCATTTACAGTATTTTCAATAGGTGTTGATTTACTCAGACAACACCTATTAATATAGGTTCTTAGAGTCGTCAGTGAATTAATAGACGTATTTGATTCCTAGTAAATCTATTAGTTAAATTTTATCTTATGCCACAATTGCCAGTTTGATTGTTATTGGAACACGGTTAATGAACTTCTGCTTTTGTTCATCAAGTGAGCAGATACTTTCTTCTATATACAAGCCCGCATCTGCAATGAAGTAACGACTTTTTTGTGCCGCTTTTAAACTCCGTATGTGATTGCTGGTCACCGTTGAGAATGCCTTCGCATCATTGTTGTTCCCACTGAGCGCCTGCATATAGTTAGCAAGGGCAGCGTTATTTTCACAAATGAGTTCAAGTCCCATTTGATTAATCTCTGGGCGGTGGTCTCGGCTATAGCCTTTTACAAAAGAATGGCGCGATGGAATTATGAAGTGGCTTTAATGCACCGACTAAAAGCGCATTAAAGCCTTAGGGGGAAAGGGTAGAGATTCAAATGGTTAGTTGAATGCTCTGGCAAGAGTCGCCTTGCCTTTGTATGTGTACTGCCCAGTATGGTATGGAAAGAATACTGACTCGCCTTTCTGGATTGTTACCTTGTCGTCACCACTTACGATCGTAGCTGAGCCGCTGATACAGAATAGAATTTCAGCGCTTCTTAAGTAATGAAGCTCATCGATAATGCTCAAGTTGACGATTTCGAAGCTAAAGTCATCGACTGGCACAGGGAAGAGCAGCTTATTTCCCTTATTAATTGGTGTTAAGCGTAGTGTACTTGGCTTTGTTTCTTTAAACTGAGTGTTATCGATGAGTTCGTTGACATCAATATGCTTAAGCGTTAGGCCCGCACGAAGAACGTTATCGGAGTTCGCCATGATTTCAGGGGCGGTACCTTCAACGTATGCGTGAGGCGTTTCAGCGCCAAGAAACATTGCTTCTCCAGGTGACAACTCTAGAGTCTTTAGCATTAACGGTGAGAACAAACCGATATCATCGGCATAATGTTGATAAAACCGCTTACTATATTCTAAGGCTTCACTCACGAGCCCATTTGTGGCTGGTTGAGTATATGCTGCGTAAAGTTGGCTAAGGGCAAGCTTCTTTTTTACTCCCTGAAGTGACATGACAGCGGCAAAAAATGTTTTCAACCTTTCGCCATGCCTATTCTCACTTAGCGATTCAATTTCTGTGCTTAATGCCTAAATGCCCACTTCATTGAATAAAGTTACAATATCGCCAATGGGTCTAAAACCATTCATTACCTTATAGGGAGTCAAGGCATATACCAGCTCAGGTTTATGATTTGGGTCTTTGTAGTTGCGATGTGCGGCATCAATAACAATCCCTTGTGCGTTTTCCCGAGCAAAACCCAACTGAGCTTTTTCCTTGTGTGGGTGAACTTGAATTGAAAGAGGTGTCTCTGCAGCAAGAACCTTGAACAAAAATGGTAACTCACCAAAGCGATTCGCGGTATATTCACCAAGGGTTTTAACCCCATTTATGTAGCGTCAATTATCTTGGCCGGTTTTCCGACAATTATCCTGGCCGGTTGATACCGATTTTTAACTACCGTTGCTCATCGCCATTTTGCGCCGGTAACTTTCACCTTCACAATGAAGGATTGTCGCATGATGCACCAGTCGATCGATGGCGGCGATGGTCATCGTTGAGTCGTCGAACAGTTCGTCCCATTGCTCGAATGACTTATTTGATGTGATGATCATGCTGTGTCTTTCATACCGATGCGCGATTAGTTCGAACAGCACACTGGTTTCCTGCTCGGTTTTGCGAACGTAACCTACGTCATCCATGCGAACGTAACCTACGTCATCCA
>NZ_MUFF01000070.1:0-3149 GCF_001996105.1 Salinivibrio sp. IB643 | reverse complement strand
CGTTCCAGCAGGGCCTTGATACCAAAAGCCTGTGGGTACCGGGCCGCGATTTTGCCAATCTTCTGGTCGAACAGAATGAACAGCCGCAGAAACTCTAGAAAGCGGTGCCGGTCGAGCAGACCCACTAACAGCCGATCCTGTTCGGTGGGCATCATCGGCTTCGACCAGAGGGCTTCAAAGTAATCGCGGATCTTACCGGGTTTGTCCTGAAATAGGGTGTTTTTGTCCGACGCTAACAGCGGCTGGTTCTTGATGCCCTGCACGTACTGGTCGTCGAACTCCTCATCCTGCCACTTCGACCAGAACTTCATCGGCGTATGCGTGGTGCCGTACCGGCCATCGTTGCGACTGATCGCAAACAACAGCTGAGCGAAGGCGTACAGGTAGGGGATCTCATCGTTTTTCTGGTTACGGATGTTCTGGCTGATCCCTTCTTCTACCATGTCCTTATTGGGGTTGCCGGAGGCCGCTTTCTTGGCCTCGATCACCGCCAGGGGAATGCCGTTCACAAACGTCACCACATCCGGCCGGCGGGTGTGGGTGCCCTGCGCGGACAACACTTCCATCTCCTCGGTGACATGGAACTGGTTGTTGTCCAGGTTCTCCCAATCGATGAGATGGATCGTGGGCGTGGCCTTCTTGCCGTCAACAAACTCGGTCACGGTAATGCCGAGCGTTAGCATATCGTAAACGGACTGGTTAGCCGCCATCAGGCCCTGCGCCATGGAGGGTGTGGTGATCTCACGCATCACCTGATCCACGGCCTGTTCAGATAACGGGTACGATTCACCTTTGAACTCGAATCGACGCTGGCGTAACACCTGCTCCAACACTGGCTTCAGCACCACATCCCGCTGGCTGCCGCGTTGGGCCTGACACTTGGTGGCCGGCAAAAACGTCCAGCCAAGGTTGATCAGGGTGGCTAGGGCCGGGATATGGCTGGAATACTGCTCATTCCCTTGAGGGGTGGTGTTCATGCGGCCTCCGTTTCCACGTTTACCCGACGTTTGCCAGTCAGGAGTTGTTGCATGAGGGCTTTCTTTTCTTGTTCAAGGCAGCCAATATATTTTTTGAGCTGTAAAATAWCCTGATCTGCCTTGTGGATAATTTTAGAAATTACATTCTGTTCGGTGATGCTGGGCAGTAAGACTTCGTGCCGTTTAATGTCCCCTGTAATTTGAGGCTGCCCTGAACCCGTAACCAAGTAATCCAAGCTTGATCGTGCAAGAACATAGTAGAGATATCTTTTATCCACCTCGGGATTATCATCGACATTAACTACCATTGCGTTCCCGGTAATCCATGATTTAGGTTGTGTCCAATTGACCAGGCCACATGTGCTACCTCGACATGTAACTGCGACTTGTTCATATTCATGATTATATTGGTCATAGAAGCCAATGAGTCCGTTCGCTCCATATACTGGATAACCATCCCCTTTAAGAGATGATTGAGAGATTGTTTTCGGTTGATAAACTCTCGCGATAATACCCAAAGGCTTTTTATCCCACTCCCCCTCAAACCCTGGCAGCCGCTTCTTCCCGGTCAGCAACTGCTGCATCAACCCTTTTTTCCGCTGTTGACTGTTCTCAAGCAGGCGCTCGGTGGCGGTGATGGCCTGATCCCAGGTGGAGAGGATCTGGGCGATCTTTTTTTGTTCGGTAACAGATGGAAGGGGGATAGGCTCTTTTTTTAGATCTGTGATGCTGATGAAGGGCTGATCTGAGCCAATTGATTTCCTGCTTACGAATCGGAAAATTAAGCGATCAAAAAGGTAATAGTAAAAGTCAGGTAGAGTTTGCTCGGTTAACGCGATGATCTTGCCAACACGTTGGTAAAGAATCGCGGGAAGATCAGAAGCRCTAATGCGTGCAATTTTTAGTTGCCCTCTAGTGATGGGGCGATTCAAGGCAAGCAAGATGTCGCCTTCTTTTAATACGATTTCGGGAAAATCGTTCACGTAGCTTTCTGGAAGATATGAACGATTCTCCCACTTTATGAACCCATGAGAGACGTTATCGATTTTTACGAGGGGAATTCCACTGTCAACGTACTCGTCATACTTGAAACCAACCCCTGAACGGATATCAAAGAAGTCTCCGAACTTCTCCCGGCGCCACTCACTTTGATGCATAACCCAACTCCTTCAGATACCCATCCATCTGCTCGTTCAGCTTTGCGATCTCGGCTTCGATCTCTTTGCGTTCCGCTTGCACGGCCATTAGGTCGATCTCTTCCTCTTCCTCGAAGGTGTCCACGTAGCGGGGGATGTTGAGGTTGAAGTCGTTCTCCTGGATTTCCTCCAGGCTGGCCACGTAGGAATACTTATCCCGGGTGTCGCGCTGTTTGTAGGTGTCGACCACCTTGGCGATGTTGTCATCGGACAACTGGTTCTGGTTCTTGCCGGCCTGGAACTCGCGGCTAGCATCGATGAACAGCACCTTGTTGTCGGTCTTGTCCTTACGGAACACCAGTACCGCCGCCGGGATGCCGGTACCGTAGAACAGTTTCTCGGGCAGGCCAATCACCGCATCCAGCAGGTTTTCTTCGATCAGCTTCTTACGGATCTTGCCTTCCGCTGAGCCTCGGAACAAGACGCCGTGRGGCACAACCACCGCCATGCGGCCGGTCTTCGGCTTCAGCGTCTCGATCATGTGCAGGATGAAGGCATAGTCGCCCTTGGACTTGGGCGGTACACCGCGACGGAAGCGAGCATACGGGTCGCCATCAGCGCCTTCGTGGCCCCACTTCTCCAGTGAGAACGGAGGGTTGGCCACCACCACTTCAAAATGCTTTAGACCGCCGTTCTTATCCAGTAGGAGTGGGTTGCGAATGGTGTCGCCCCATTCCAGTTTGTGGTTGTCGATGCCGTGCAGAAACATATTCATTTTGGCCAGGGCCCAGGTGCTGCCGATGGCTTCCTGACCAAACAGAGCAAACTTCTTGGAGCCGTCTTCCTTGCGAATCTGGTTGGCGCATTTCAGCAACAGGGACGCGGAGCCGCACGCCGGATCGCAGATCTCGTCGCCGGCCTGGGGTTCAACGATCTCCGCCATCAATTCGGAGACTTCCGGCGGGGTGTAGAACTCGCCGGCTTTCTTGCCGGRGGTGGCTGCGAAATTCTTGATCAGGTACTCGTAGGCGTTACC
>NZ_MUFF01000007.1:0-167998 GCF_001996105.1 Salinivibrio sp. IB643 | reverse complement strand
ACTAAAAGGACATTAGTGAAGACGCCCAATTAAGCGATTCAGATCAGATTGTATCGCCCCAGCGGTGACATCCCGCCCCGCCCCCGGTCCGCGGATCACTAATGGATTTTCACGATACCATTGGCTTTCAATCGCAAACACATTATCACAGGGCAGTAGATGCGCCAGCGGATGCTCACTCGGTAAGGTTTCTAAGCTCACCTGCGCATTACCATTGGCTTCTAGACGCGCCACATAGCGCAACACGGCGCGATCTTGCTGCGCTTTTTCCAATCGCTCCTGTAAACACGCATCCATTTGATGGGCGTTATCGAGAAACGCATCTAACGACAAAGATTGCAGCGCTGGCGGTATCAGTGACTCAACATTGACCTGCTCGGGCTCCAATGACAGGCCCGCTTCCCTTGCGAGAATCACTAATTTACGCACCACGTCGGCACCCGACAGATCGTCACGCGGATCAGGTTCAGTTAGCCCTTGCTGCCATGCCTGTTCAAGTAAAGCACTGAACGGGACCTCGCCGGTGAATTGCAAAAAAAGCCAGGATAACGTGCCGGAAAAGATCCCTGAGAGTGCGAGGATATGATCACCGCTTTCACGTAAGTCTTGAACCGCATAGTTAATCGGCAGCCCAGCGCCTACCGTAGCGTTATATAACCAATGGCGCCCCGTTTTCGCAAACGCATGTTGAATCGCATGGTATTGTTCGGCCGGTGCCGCGCCGGCTTCTTTGTTGGCGGAGATTAAATGAAAACCATGCTCGGCGAGACGCGGATAGAGAGCTGCCAGTGAGGTATTGGCAGTGACATCCAAAATCACCACATCATCATAAGGATGATTCAATAAGCGTGTTAACCATTCATCATCAAAGTATGGCGTGCCATTGTCATCAAAGTCATCCCTGATCTGCATCGGATCGATGCCAGCAAAATCTAACCATTGATTACGACTATCTACCACAGAAATCAGCGACACCTCCTTGCCATGACGCTTTTCGAGGTGCGATTTTTGCTCGGCAAACAAGCTGAGCCAACGCGCGCCAATGTTTCCTTTCCCTACCAACACCAAGCCAATGCGACGTTGGGCTTGGAACAGCGCATCATGCAAGCTGGCCACAAGGGCAGGCGTATGCACTTGACGCAAAATCGCCACCATGCTCAGTCCAGATGCAGATTCACTGATAAACTCTACAGGCTGTGACTTCAGCTGCTGATAAAAACCATGACAGTGCACGGGATTATTGACCACGCCGGCTCCGACGGCAGCAACCATGTTAAACCCTTCGCGCAGCTTCAACTCCGCGGATAGCCCGGCATCCTGGATCTGGGCCATGACCGAGGCCACGACCTCCGCCGTAAAGGCCAGCAAGATACGATACTGATCATCTTGATAATCCGTCGCCAGTGGTTGCACTTTCAGCTGAGAGAGGATGCGGCTCAACTCTTGTTTAATTGCCTGAAAATCTTGCCCGCGGGCGACATCAAACTGCAATAGGCACACATCATCCAAAGATGTAATGATTTTTGCCCCGCGTCCGGTAGCCAGTACACGCTCTATATGGGTCGAGCCACTATCGGGGGCCTGGGTACAACGTAAGGTCAGATCGGTCGCACTTTGCGCCACTGGCTGTAAAGTACGGCTATGAAGCACGGGCGCCGCCAAGCGTGCCAATTCGCCTGCTTCATCCAATCGGATTAAGGGTAACAAGCAAGCATTCTCGACGTGGCGTGGATCCGCACTGTATACACCGGCAACATCACTCCATATAGTCACGCGGCGGACCCCCGCTAACGCACCGAGTACCGTGGCCGAATAATCTGACCCGTTACGCCCCAAAAGCACGGTTTCCCCAGCTTGATTTTGCGCCATAAATCCCGTAATCACGACGTGAGATTGCGTGTGCTGAGAAAGTTGCTGCCGTAATAGTGGCCATGATGCGCCGCGATCGACCTCGGGTTGAGCCGCACGTTCCGCGCGTAAACAGTGGCGCGAGTCCAACATCACCGCCTGACGACACTGCTGATTAAGCAGCGCGGCTAATAAACGCGCCGACCAAACCTCTCCGAACCCTTGCACATCGGCTTGTACGCTGTCGCTCAGCGCTGTCTCCCCGAGCGACGCGATCGTCGCGATGTCAGCAGATAAGGCATCAACCAACTGTTGTTTGTGATCACCGTTGATCAGATTTTCAATCAAGTCTTGCTGAAAGGCACGGACGCCTTGCAAGGTCTCATGCGCCAACCGGCCATCTTTGCCCAGTTGAGCGAGCCAAGCAATGAGCTGATTGGTCGTTTTCCCCGCCGCAGAGACCACAATTAAGTCGTGCGCCTTTGCATGCCCCGTCAGCACATCGACCACACGGCGATAACAATCTGGGCTCGCTAAACTGCTGCCACCAAATTTATGCAATTGGCGTTGTGATTCGGGGGCGGTGTCCATCGGTTGCGCGTGCATGGCGAGGTCTCTCTTGGTCTCAATAAATATCAATAAAGCGGCGTGCTATGACAGCAACACCTATAGCAATCGGTTTTACTGGTTAGCTAAATGGGCGAAGGCATGCGCCAAATCGGCCACTAAGTCTTCTGCGTCTTCTAGTCCAATAGAAAAACGCAGCAACGTCGGGGTAATGCCAGCCTCGGCTTGCGCGTCATCACTCATCGCACGATGGGTCATTGACCCTGGATGCGTGACCAGACTTTCTACCCCGCCCAGCGACTCGGCAAGCGCAAATAAGGATAAGCCTTCAATAAAACGTGCGATCCCAGCGGAGTCCGTGTCCAGCTCGAGGCTGAGCATACTACCAAATCCAAACTGCTGACGGGCGGCAATGTCATGGCCTGGATGTGTCGCCAAACCGGGATAGTAGAGTTGCCGCACCGCAGGGACTGTTTGCAAATAGGTTAATACCGCTTGCGTATTTTGCTGATGTTGTTTAACCCGAGCGCCCAAGGTACGCAACCCTCGCAATGTCATATAACTGTCAAAGGCGTTACCTGTCGCGCCCAAGCAGTTGCCCCACCACGCTAATTTTGCAGCCAATTCAGGCGTCTTCGCCACTACAGCGCCACCGACAATATCAGAGTGACCATTAATAAATTTAGTAGTGGAATGCACGATGATGTCCGCACCCAGTGAAAAAGGCTGTTGGAGTGCTGGCGATAAAAAGGTGTTATCGACCACCACCCATGCCCCCACTTGGTGGGCCTGTTGGCAGATTTTAGCAATATCGACCACACGCAATAGCGGATTAGAGGGTGTTTCAACTAACACCAGTTTCGGCTGTTTTGCCAGCGCAGCGGTTAACGCCTGGTGATCAGATTGATCGACAAAACTGACCTGCCAAATCCCTTGCTTGGCGCGTGACTCTAACAAGCGATAGGTACCACCATAACAATCGTGCGGTGCAACAATGTGATCCCCTGCATCCAGTAAAGACAACACCAAGTTAATGGCTGCCATCCCACAGTTGGTCACCACGGCACCGGCTCCGCCTTCCAGTTCCGTTAACGCTTGCTCTAACTGAGCTCGAGTTGGATTGCCCCCACGGGCATAATCATAAGTGGGAACGTCGCCAAAAGCAGGAAAACGATAGTTGGTTGATAAATACAAAGGCGGCACAACCGCATGATGTTGCGTGTCAGTGCCAATTCCTGTTCGAACGGCAATGGTGTCGGTTTTTTTACCTGTCATGGTTCATCCTTGCTCTTGTTGCGCTGGCACGATTTACGTGATCCAGTCGTCATCATACTACCTTACCTCTGTACTTTTAGGACGTCAACACTTCTAGACGTCTAAACACCTTTGCATGTGGCGGTTAATATAGCTAAAATCTCCGCAGCATCATTCTGGGTATTCCATAATCAAGATAGGTGAGACATGGCGCAGTGGAACGGCGATTACATTAATCCGTATGCCGAACATGGTAAAAAGAAAGAGCAGGTAAAGAAGATCACCGTCTCTATCCCACTTAAAGTATTAAAAATTCTTACTGATGAGCGCACTCGCCGTCAGGTTCATAACCTGCGTCATGCGACCAACAGTGAGTTATTGTGTGAGGCATTTTTACATGCCTATACCGGGCAGCCTCTGCCAACCGATGACGACATCCGTAAGGATAAACCCGATAGCATTCCTGCCGAGGCACGTCGGATCATGGAAGAGTTGGGTATTGAGTTTGACGACAGTGAATACTAAACAAAAAAACCGCCATCGGCGGTTTTTTTATGGTAAGGCACTGTTTTCTAATTACAACATGTTTTCTTTACAGCATGTTTTCTTTACAACATATAGTTGTCTGGCATCTCAATACGGGCTACGCCGGTTTCGACGGCCGCAAGCGCCACGGCACGTGCTACCTTGGGCAGTAAACGGGCATCCATCGGCTTGGGAATGATGTAATCCGGGCCAAAACTGAGTGAAGACAAGCCCGCGGCATCCAAGACAGATTGTGGTACAGGCTCTTTCGCCAAACCACGAATCGCCTCAACGGCGGCCAACTTCATCGCATCATTAATTTCACTGGCACGCACATCTAATGCTCCCCGGAAAATAAACGGGAAACACAAGACGTTATTCACCTGATTCGGGTAATCCGAACGCCCCGTTCCGATGATCAGATCATCCCGGACTTGGTGCGCAACCTCTGGATTAATTTCAGGATCTGGGTTTGAGCAGGCAAACACGACAGGCTTATCCGCCATCAGTTTTAATGCCTCAGGCGAGAGCAAATCCGGGCCTGATACGCCAACAAAGAGATCCGCACCTTCAATCACATCTTCGAGGGTACGCTTATCCGTGTTATTGGCAAACAACTGCTTATACTTGTTAATGTCATCACGACGGGTGTGAATTACCCCTTTGCGATCCAGCATGTAAATCTTTTCGCGCTGGGCGCCACATTTAATCAATAGCTCCATACAGGCCACCGCAGCAGCACCCGCACCGAGACACACGATGGTGGCTTCACCAATATCTTTGCCTTGCAACTCGAGCGCGTTAAGCATCCCCGCAGCAGTGACAATCGCGGTACCATGTTGATCATCATGGAAGACAGGCACTTCACAGCGTTCAATCAGCTGCTTTTCGATCTCAAAACAATCTGGGGCTTTGATATCTTCAAGGTTGATACCGCCAAAGGTGTCAGCAATATTGGCTACGGTATCAACAAACTCATCGATGGTGCGGTGTTTAACTTCAATGTCGATCGAGTCCAAGCCGGCAAAACGCTTGAACAATAACGCTTTGCCTTCCATGACAGGCTTTGACGCCATCGGCCCTAAATTCCCTAACCCCAAAATCGCGGTGCCGTTTGAGATCACTGCGACCATATTGCCTTTACCGGTATAACGATATACGGCATCCGCATCTTGGGCTATTTCACGCACAGGTTCAGCAACGCCTGGGCTGTAGGCGAGAGCAAGATCCGCCGCTGAATCAGCAGGCTTACTGAGTTCGATAGAGATTTTTCCGGGTGTAGGGTATGCATGATAATCCAGCGCTTGCTGGCGTTTATCGTCCGACATGTCGTTTTCCTAGTTATTATCGTGAAGGGATAACCAATATCGGCAGGGAAGGATGACCGATATTAGCCAGACACTCTACAAACCACACAGGAAAGGTTTGTATAAGGGTAAAGATGGTAACGCAGCGGGGAAACGTCCACCAGTACTAACGCCGTATTCGCGATGATGCTCGGACCTGTTGTCCGAATACTAGGACGATACGATCAAAAAAAGGGACGCTGATGCGTCCCTTCTCTATATTCGGTCAATAGCTGCTTATTTTTTGCTGCTAAGGGCACCGAAACGTTTCTTAAAGCGATCAACACGGCCACCAGCATCAAGGATACGCTGCTTACCGGTATAGAATGGGTGACATTTGTCACACACGTCTAGGTTGATGTTTTTACCTAGGGTTGTGCTGAACGCAAATTCGTTACCGCAAGAGCATTTTGCTGTGACGGCTTTGTACTCTGGATGGATACCAGCTTTCATAGGGATAACCTCATTTTAAAGGCCGTGTCGCTCTCCCGATCCTAAGCCGGGCACCACACGTCGTTAACAAATATTTTCTAAGGCGCGCAATTCTAATCAAGCCCCCTCGGTTTCGCAACTTTTTTGTGCAATCACCACGCCGCGTCACCGTACAACAAGGCTTTGCCAACCGAGGGCGAACCGTTACACTGAGCCCCCTTCTGGTCAATAAGATGTTGTGATGGAACAGTTTGCTCAGGTGGCCCTACCGGTCCCGTTGGCGAAAACTTTTGATTACCGAATCGGTGAGAATCAACACCCCATCATCGGTGGGCGGGTAAAAGTGCCCTTTGGCCGCCAGCACAAAGTTGGCATTGTCACCGGCTTATCCGCAACCGCCAGTGTGGACGCGAGCCAACTCAAGGTGCTCGATGCCGTATTGGATACCCAACCGGTTTGGACGCCCGGCGTCTATCATTTACTCCACTGGGCAAGCCGCTTTTATCATCATCCGCTAGGGGATGCGATGGGCGCCGTGATGCCAACCCTGCTTCGAAAAGGACGCCCTGCGGCATTACAACAGCAAAAATGGTGGCAAATTACCGAGTCAGGACAAAACCAACCCCTCTCGGGCCTGAGCCGTGCCCCTAAACAAGCTCGGGTGTTGCAGTTGCTCACACACGGCCCTGCCACCCATGCCGATTTGATCGAACAAGACATCGGCGCACCGGTGCTAAAAACCCTGGCCGAAAAAGGTTGGATAGCTCCCTACACACCACCGCTAAACGCTCAAGCCTGGCAACCGCATTTTGCCGTCACCGAAGACAAACCGGCACTCAACCATGAACAGGCGATGGCGGTTGCCACCATCAATGCCAATGACGGCTTTGCTTGTGCTTTACTCGAGGGGATCACCGGTTCAGGGAAGACAGAGGTCTACCTAAACGTGCTCGAACCTGTGCTTGCTCGCGGTGAACAAGCCTTGATTTTGGTACCAGAAATTGGCCTCACCCCACAAACCATTCGCCGGTTTGAGCGCCGCTTTCATGTCCCGGTAACCGTGATGCATTCAGGCTTAAATGATAACGATCGACTAAAAGCCTGGTTGGCCGCGCGCGAGAATCAAGCAGCAATCGTCATTGGTACACGGTCTGCCCTGTTCACGCCGATGGCTAATTTAGGCATCATCATTATTGACGAAGAGCATGACCCCTCGTATAAACAGCAAGATAGCTTTCGTTATCATGCCCGAGACTTAGCGGTTATGCGTGGTCATGAAGAAAAAGTACCGGTGATACTCGGTTCTGCCACCCCCTCTTTGGAAAGCTTGCATAACGCAAAAACCGGTAAATATCAGTACCTCAAGCTGACTCAGCGTCCAGGTAATGCGGTGACCGCACGTCAGGGAATACTCGATATTAAGGGCCATTACCTCGACGCTGGATTATCCGCGCCGTTGATCGCCGAAATGCGCCAGCACCTACAACAAGGCAATCAGGTCATGTTGTTTTTAAATCGCCGTGGCTATGCGCCCGCCATGATGTGCCACGAGTGTGGCTGGCTCGCGAATTGTCAACGTTGTGATGCTTACTACACCCTTCACCAGCAACAGCAAGAATTGCGTTGTCATCATTGTGGCCACCAAAAACCCGTTCCGCACCAGTGCCACGATTGTGGCTCCACCCAGTTAATCAGTGTCGGCGTGGGCACCGAGCAGCTTGAAAGCCAGTTGGGCGAGCTCTTTCCTGAGTATAAAACCGTGCGTATTGATCGCGACAATACTCGCCGTAAGGGCAGCTTGGAAACCTACCTTAATGGCATAGAAAAGGGCGAATATCAGATCCTACTGGGCACACAAATGCTCGCTAAGGGCCATCATTTTCCCAATGTCACCCTAGTGGCGTTAGTTGATGTCGACGGTGCCTTGTTTAGTAATGACTTTCGCGCGCCTGAACGGTTGGCGCAACTGATGGTGCAAGTTGCCGGCCGCGCCGGTCGCGCCAGCAAGCCAGGGACGGTGCTATTACAAACGCACCATCCCGAGCACAGCCTGATCCAATCGCTGGTGCACAAAGGCTATCAAGCCTTTGCAGAGTCGGCGCTCACTGAACGCCGCCAAGCTTGGCTTCCGCCCTATACGTTCTTAAGTTTATTTCGCGCCGAAGGCCATGAAGAAAACAGTGTGCAGCAGTTTTTACAACAAGTACGTCAAACGCTCGCTGCCTCCCCCATTCAACACGATGAAAGCCATATCATGGGCCCTATGCCCGCAGCGATGGCCAAACGCGCGGGCCGTTATCGCTGGCAATTATTAATCCAGGCCCCAAGTCGAAAAGTGATGCAGCAGTGGCTAACGGTGGCTCTTCCTGCAATCCATCAATTACCCCTTTCTCGCAAAGTACGTTGGTCTTTAGATGTCGAGCCGCAAGACCTTTCTTAATACTCCCTTGCTGTAAGTCGACACAGATCACACTTTCATTGCAATAAGTGTTAGCTTGTCCGTATTTAAATTGGACAAGCATAGGTAAAATAGGGCCGCAATTGGCTAAGAAAACAGGTCAGATGAGCTAATAACTGTTTGATCTCACAATATAGATAACAAGAGGACTGTCATTATGGCGACAATGAAGGACGTTGCCCACATTGCCTGTGTATCCACAGCAACGGTATCGCGCGCGCTGATGAACCCAGAGAAGGTGTCAGCCAGCACGCGTAAAAAAGTTGAACATGCTGTGGTTGAAGCTGGTTATTCCCCTAATTCACTTGCGCGTAACTTGCGTCGCAATGAATCAAAAACTATCGTCGCTATTGTACCGGACATTTGTGATCCCTACTTCAGTGAGATTATTCGCGGTATTGAAGAAGCCGCCATGGAGCATGGCTACCTGGTTCTACTGGGTGACAGTGCCCAGCAACACCACCGTGAAAATTCATTCGTCAATCTGGTGTTTACTAAACAAGCGGATGGCATGCTGTTGCTTGGCTCCGACGTCCCTTTTGATGTCAGCAAGCCTGAGCAAAAAAACTTACCGCCACTGGTCATGGCCTGTGAATATGCGCCCGATCTGGAATTACCGACGGTTCATATCGATAACCTTACCGCTGCCTTTGAAGCGGTTAATTATCTCACCCAAGTCGGCCATACTCGGATTGCTAACATTACCGGCGTGCCGGAGACAGCATTAACGCAGTTCCGCTCACAAGGGTATCAGCAAGCGTTACATCGAGCGGGGATCACCATCAATCCAGCGTATAGCGTCGTCGGTGACTTTAGTTTTGCCTCCGGAGCGCGTGCCATCACCAACTTGCTCTCACTGCCTGAGCCACCCACTGCGGTATTCTGTCACTGCGATGTCATGGCCGTCGGCGCGATGCAACAAGCGAAACGTTTAGGCATGCGAGTTCCGCAAGATATCTCCATTGTTGGCTTTGATGATATCCAATTCGCCGAGTATTGCGATCCACCACTCACGACCGTTTCGCAGCCTCGCTATGACATTGGCCGCCAAGCCATGTTGATGCTGCTAAACACGTTACAAGGACAAGAAGTGAACCCCGGCTCCCGCCTTTTGGACGCCAAGCTGGTGATCCGTGAGAGTGTCGCCCCTCCGTCTCGGTAGTAAGACTAGTCAGCACGGGCTCAAGCCAGTAATATGAGCCCTTTACTGGCTTCTTAATTTGATTATTTGCTGTGGCAACTCGTGATTACGTTAAACGTGGCAAAGCGCCGCGTAAAAAAAATACTCGCCGCCAACCGACCAAGACGCAGGCTGGGTTCCCATTTAAATGGGCACTGCTTGCTGTCGTCTTAGTGGGTGCGTTTGCTTATGGCCTGTATTGGTTGAGCAAAACCGATACATCGACACCCCCCGTGTCTCACACGCAACCGGCCACGCAAAGCCAGGTAGAAAGTCTACCGAAAAAGCCCAAAGAAAAATGGAGCTATATCGAAGAGCTGGAAGGCAAGGAAGTAGAAGTGAAAGCAAAAGCGCTGCCACAATCGACCCGTCCTTACCTCATGCAATGCGGTGCTTACCGTAGCCAAGGGCAGGCTAATGAGCGTAAAGCGATCATTGCGTTTCAAGGGCTAGAAAGCCAAATCAAGGTAAGCCCTGGTGAGAAAGGCACTTGGTATCGTGTGGTGCTTGGCCCTTACCCGCGCAAGCGCCAAGCAGAGAAAGATCGCAATATGCTGCGTCGCGCCGGTGTCGAACCTTGTGCTATTTGGTATTGGGAATAGCGAACGGGGAAAGTATTGCGCTCTCCCCTTGAAAAGTCAGCGTCAAAACCCAACCATCTAGATTAATCACCCATCTGGTGCACCAGACACAAACAAAGAGGTTCCCGTGACTACAATCGTCTCCGTCCGTCGCGAAGGTAAAGTGGTTATTGCTGGCGATGGTCAAGTATCGCTCGGCAATACCGTCATGAAAGGTAATGCACGAAAAGTTCGTCGCTTGTATAACGGCCAAGTGCTCGCTGGTTTTGCTGGCGGTACCGCAGATGCCTTTACCTTATTTGAGCGCTTTGAGCGTAAGCTTGAGCTCCACCAAGGGCACCTAACCAAAGCAGCCGTTGAACTTGCCAAAGAATGGCGAACCGATCGCGCGCTGCGTCGCCTTGAAGCCCTACTGGCTGTCGCGGATGAAACCGCTTCCTTAATCATTACCGGTAATGGTGATGTGGTTGAGCCCGAGCGCGATCTGATTGCTATTGGCTCAGGCGGTAACTATGCGCAAGCCGCCGCCGTTGCCATGTTAGAAAACACCGAGTTAGACGCCCGCGAGATTGCAGAGAAAGCGCTAACCATCGCCGGTGATATATGTGTGTTTACAAACCAACAACACACGGTTGAAGAACTCGAGAGTAATAAACAGGATTAGTGATGTCTGAAATGACTCCACGCGAAATCGTGCACGAACTTGACCGCCATATTATTGGTCAAGACAATGCCAAACGTGCGGTGGCGATCGCACTGCGAAACCGCTGGCGCCGTATGCAACTGCCAGAAGACTTGCGTGCGGAAGTGACTCCGAAAAACATCTTGATGATTGGCCCCACCGGTGTCGGTAAAACCGAAATTGCACGTCGTCTTGCGCGATTAGCGAATGCGCCTTTTATCAAGGTAGAAGCGACCAAATTCACCGAAGTCGGCTATGTGGGTAAAGAAGTCGAGACCATTATTCGTGATCTTGCGGATGTGGCGATGAATCTGACCCAGCAGCAGGCGATGGAAAAAGTCAAATTCCGCGCCGAAGAACAAGCGGAAGATCGTATCCTCGACATCTTGCTGCCACCAGCGCGTGATGCATGGGGCCAAAACGAAACGACCCAAGAAGATTCGTCAACACGCCAAAGTTTCCGTAAAAAATTACGCGAAGGTAAACTTGACGACAAAGAAGTGGAAGTCAATGTTGCGGCGCCGCAAATGGGCGTAGAAATCATGTCACCACCGGGCATGGAAGAAATGACCAATCAGCTGCAAGGCATGTTCCAAAACCTTGCCGGCAACAGCACTAAAAAGCGTAAGATGAAAATCAAAGACGCAATGAAGGCGCTGACCGAAGAAGAAGCGGCTAAGCTGGTCAATCAAGAAGAAATCAAAGAGCAAGCCATCCACATGGTGGAAAACAATGGCATCGTGTTCGTGGATGAAATCGATAAGATTTGTAAGTCGGGTAACACCAGTGGTGGCGATGTATCACGTGAAGGGGTACAGCGTGATCTCTTACCGTTAGTTGAAGGCAGCACGGTCTCAACCAAGCATGGCATGATCAAAACCGATCATATCCTGTTTATTGCCTCTGGTGCATTTCAGGTCTCACGTCCGTCAGATTTGATCCCCGAACTACAAGGCCGTCTCCCGATCCGTGTCGAGCTAGAAGCATTGTCAACTAATGACTTCAAACGGATTCTTACCGAGCCGAACGCCTCACTGACCCAGCAATACTCGGCACTACTCAAAACCGAGGAGATTGACTTGAGCTTTGAGCCAAGCGGTATTGATGAGCTGGCTTCAGCGGCGTGGCGAGTCAATGAGAAAACCGAAAACATCGGTGCGCGTCGTCTGCATACCTTGATGGAACGACTGATGGAAGATGTCTCATACGAAGCCAGTGAACGCGCCGGTCAACAGGTTGTGGTTGACGCAGAATACGTCCGTAGCCACCTCGAAGAGCTGGTGGATGACGAAGACTTAAGTCGGTTTATCCTGTAGTCACGACACGTCAACTATCGAACTTAGGGCAGCAAACGCTGCCCTTTTTTGCATCAAAACTTGAGCTGGCGCAATAGGAAGCCGGATTTCGGTCGCGAACTCGTTACTCCTTGTGCTGCTTGCGTAATAATAGTGACATCGTTTTTTCGTCTCGAGGATCGCTATGCTGCACCCTACGCTCGCTATTTGGCTTGATGCTGCGCGACCCAAAACGCTGCCTTTGGCCGTGACATCCATTTTATCAGGGAGTGCGGTCGCCGCAGCGCAAGGCAACCTCTCTTGGTCTATCAGTGTCATGGCGCTGATCACCGCTTTATTCTTACAAATCCTCTCTAATCTTGCTAATGACTACGGGGATGGGATAAAAGGCACGGACAACATGACCCGTTTAGGTCCGATGCGTGCCATCCAATCGGGCAAAGTGAGCCTCGCCACCATGCGCCGCGCCCTGGCCTTCAATATTGCCCTCACCGTGTTAAGTGGCGGCGGACTGATCGCGATTGCCTGTCAGCAACCCACCGATATTATTAGCTTTTTATTGCTCGGCCTGATGGCCATCGTCGCTTCGATCACCTATACCGTCGGCAATAAACCTTACGGCTATCGAGGCCTAGGTGATTTATCGGTGCTGATGTTTTTTGGTTGGTTAGGCGTCGCCGGGACCTACTATTTGCAAGTTGGACAGATTGACTCGCTAGTGATCTTGCCTGCGACAGCATGCGGATTGCTGGCTGTCGGCGTGCTCAACATCAACAACTTACGAGACATTGATAATGATCGTGCTTGTGGCAAACACACCCTGGTCGTGCGCTTGGGTCCCGAGCGAGGCCGCCAGTACCATGTCATCCTACTTGCCGGTGCGATTGTTTGTTACTCATTATTTGCCGCGTTGACCTTACAAGCTTGGCTGGGATGGTTGTTCTTGGCGAGTGTGCCCTTATTGGTTCGCCACGGACGCGAAGTGTATCAAACAGCGAATGCGAACGCGCTTCGGCCAATGATGGGCAACATGGTGCGCTGCGCCTTAGTGACTAATGGGCTGTTTATGACTGGGATGCTGTTAGTCTAATAAAGACACAGATTAGCCGCTTTGTCATTGCAAACCCTTGTTGCCCCGTTATACTTGGACTTGCCATGTTGGCAGCGCAAGCTTGTCAGCCTTTTTCTGCCTCAACAAGAAGTTAGACTATGGAATACAATACCTCGGAACTATGCGACATGTACCCCGACCAAGTGGATGTCGTGGAGCCAATGTTTAGCTCTTATGGGGGCCGCAGCTCGTTTGGTGGCCAAATTACCACGGTAAAATGCTTCGAAGATACAGGCTTAATTCGCGAGATGGCCGAGCAAGACGGCGAGCAGCGGATTATGTTGATCGATGGCGGTGGCTCGTTACGTCGCGCCTTAATTGATGGCGAGATTGCACAGCTCGCGGCAGATAACGACTGGGCTGGCATGATTGTCTATGGCTGCGTGCGCGACGTGGATACTATCGATGAAATCGACATAGGTATCCAGGCCTTGGCCTCTATCCCTGTGGGCGCTGATGAACAAGGCACCGGTGAAACCGACATCCCCGTGAACTTTGGCGGCGTCACCTTTTTGCCGGATGACCATGTCTATGCGGACACCACTGGCGTCATCTTATCGCCGGATCCGCTCAGCATCACCGAAGTCGACGAAGAAGACGATGATCTCGACGAGGATTAGTGGCGTCAGTTGACCGATAAAAAACAGAGCCCATCGGCTCTGTTTTTGGTTTATTCAACGCTCTCGATCTTACCGAGTAAGCTGCGGATACGATTCTGCCAAGCTTCTTGCTCTTCTTTTAACTTGGCGTTTTCTTGCGCTAATTGCTCACGGCTTTCTTTTTCAGCCACTGCATCTTGCTCCAGCGACCCGTTCTTTTCTTTGAGCTCTTCGATTTCCATTTGTAGCAGCGAAATCGTATCCACCGCCATTTGTACTTTAGCTTCGAGTTGTTCTAATACTTCCAATGACATCAAGGCCACCTTATTTCTGACGATTGATCCCGTTACTGCTTATCCGGCAGTAACCCGTGCAACAGGTGTGCACCCCGACTTTATTGTACTCAGGTGGTGTCAGACTGCCACTATTCTCACTACCTATGCATGGACAAGTGCGCAAAAATGCAGCGACTTCGCCAACTATCGCACTGCGAAGATAAAAATCACCGCCACACTCGTTACGCAAACGTTTTCTATTTCTGGTAAACTGCGCGCAAATTAGGCTAACGCCTGTCTTAATGTGGCTGACATTCCGGAGTACTCATGAAACGTGATCTCGCATTGGCTTTTTCTCGCGTCACCGAAGGCGCCGCTCTCGCGGGTTATAAGTGGTTGGGAAGAGGGGACAAAAACGCAGCCGATGGCGCAGCGGTTGAGGTAATGCGTACCTTGCTAAATCTGACAGAGATTGACGGTGAAGTCGTCATCGGTGAAGGGGAAATCGACGATGCCCCCATGCTATATATTGGCGAGCAAGTCGGCTTGGGCGGTGAAGCGGTTGATATTGCCGTTGATCCGATTGAAGGCACACGCATGACAGCAATGGGTCAGGCCAATGCTTTGGCAGTGCTGGCCGCTGGAGAAAAGGGCAGCTTTTTAAAAGCGCCAGATATGTACATGGAAAAATTAGTGGTGGGGCCTGGCGCTAAAGGTGTGATTGACCTCAATAAGTCCCTGCTTGAAAACCTCAAGAATGTCGCCATTGCGCTCGGAAAAACCCTCGACACCCTCGTCGTTGCCACCTTAGCAAAACCTCGTCATGATGCCATTATTGCCAGTATGCAAGCGCAAGGGATCCGAGTATTCGCCTTTCCAGATGGTGATGTAGCTGCTTCTATTCTAACCTGCATGCCAGAAAGTGAAGTGGATGTCATGGTTGGGATCGGCGGAGCGCCAGAGGGGGTCGTCTCTGCGGCCGTAATCCGTGCACTAGGCGGGGACATGCAAGGCCGTTTGCTCCCTCGACACGATGTGAAAGGTGACACCCCAGAAAACCGTGTTTACGGAGAGCAAGAACTGGCCCGGTGTCAACAAATGGGGATTCAAGCCCGCCAAGTCCTCACGCTGTCACAGATGGCCAGTAGCGATAATGTTGTCTTCGCCGCAACCGGCATCACCAAAGGCGACCTACTTGATGGGATCAGCCGACAGGGCGATCTGGCCACGACAGAAACCCTGGTGGTACGTGGCCAATGTCGGACCATTCGCCGTATTCGCTCCACCCACTATTTAAGCCGCAAAGATGAAGCGATCAAACCGCACATCTTATAATCTTCACATTGATGAGTGTAGCCTCTGACTGGTCAAATCCATTGATTTCGATTACCCTTTTATAAATACTTTACTTTATTTAATTGTGAGTATGCGTTCGCACATTTGCAATTGGGGTAATCGAGGTCCGGACGATGAAATCCACTGACCGCATTTTAGACACCATAAAGCGCGAAGGCCGTGTCAGTGCAAAAGTCTTAGCGGATAACCTGAATATGACCACCATGGGCGTGCGTCAGCATTTACAAAGCCTTGAGCGTGATGGCTTGGTGGATTTTGAAGATATCCGCGCCAAAGTTGGCCGGCCTACACGCCATTGGTCTTTAACCGCCACCGGACACCGACGGTTTGCGGATAGTCATCATGATTTATCCGTCACCTTGATCGATTCGGTGCAAGAGGTTTTTGGCGACCAAGGGGTCGCAAAAGTGATCGCCCAACGTGAAGCTGCCACCTTCGCCCAATACCAAGATGCGCTCAAAGATTGCGATAATTTAGAGGCTAAATTGCAAACCTTGGCGTATCTTAGAGAGAGCGAGGGGTATATGGCTGAGCTCCATCGAGACGGCGCTGACTATATGTTGATTGAACATCACTGCCCTATCTGTCAAGCAGCGAAAACCTGTCCTGCGCTATGTCGCTCAGAAATCCAGTTATTTCGACACTTACTGGGCAACCGCTATCGGGTGGAACGTGAAGAGCACATTGTTTCAGGACAGCATCGCTGCACTTATCGCATTGGAGATAAAACGTGAGGAGGTAATATGGCCACTTGGATCAAGGCTGATGTCGTGGAGAACCAACATTGGACGAAGGATCTCTTCAGCCTGGTGTTATCCGCCCCTGTCGCGCCATTTACGGCAGGCCAATTCACAAAGCTAGGGATGGAGATCGATGGCAAACTGATCCAGCGCGCCTATTCGTTTGTGAATCCTCCACAAAGTAAATACTTAGAAGTGTATGCGACACGTGTGGCTGACGGCCTGATGTCACCACGCCTTCACGCGCTCGAGCCGGGTGATAACGTGATGATTACCCAAGATCCAGCCGGCTACTTTACCCTAGATGAAGTACCACAAGGTCAACACCTCTGGCTGTTTGCCACGGGGACAGCCATCGGCCCTTATATTTCGCTGATGGAGCAAGGCGATGTCTGGTCACGTTTTCGCAAAATTATCTTGGTCCATGCGGTACGTTTTGCTGCCGATTTAACCTATCAAGCACGCATTAACGCACTGGCAGAAAAATACCCTGATCAACTGGTGGTTCAGCCTTTTGTTAGTCGGGAGCCTACAGCTGGCGCCTTATCAGGTCGGGTAACACACGCGCTCGAAGACGGATTGCTCGAACGCGTGGTTGGTCTGCCTCTGACCTCCGAGCACAGCCAAGTGATGTTATGTGGCAACCCAGCCATGGTAAAAGAAGTGAAAACACTGCTGGAAGGAAAAGGCCTCAGTAAAAACTTACGCCGCAAGCCCGGGAATGTGACCACTGAGCATTACTGGTAATTCCTCCTCCCTGCTTTGCTGATACGCATACGGTAAAGCGGGGCATTTTTATCCACAAAAATAACCCCAGAAAAACGACGTTGATTCAATTAATTACTCAATACGTCGTCCACCTCTCTATCCACAGCGCCAGCTTAGCCAGACAGCGCAAGTTTGATCCCTGGCAAACCTCAACTCATAGTTACTTTAACGCTTTGGTAACATGGCCACGCGGCCGACGACGCGTAAGGAGTATGCGATGAAGACCCTTCCTTCTTTTGATGAGTTAGCGGCGTTGGCCCAGACCGACCCTCGTGCGCTAGAAACATTACGGCTTAAGATGAGCGAAGAGGTGATCGCCAATGCGTCCCACGCCACTCAGCCACAGCTCCATGCCATGTTAAGCCATATTAATCGCATAATTGATCATGGTAAAAATCCATTACACGTCAACATGATGCTCTTCCAAGCACTGACTCGTCAGTATTCGCGCTTTTCGACTGCTTTTACCAACCCAGACGCCTTGCGCAGCCACCAAGCGGACATCATGGAATTTAAAGTGGGACAAACAGCCAACGCCCCCACACCGCCAACGCAATCGCGATAAACCGGATTAAACCCTTATAGTGCATGATTGGGGCCGACCCACTTGCGATAACTGGTGGTATCCATGTCACGAACTTCCACCGTTAGGCTGGTGACATGGCCTGCATGGTCACGCAGCGGCCCGGTTAATGCGTCACTGATTTGCTGTTTTTGTTGATCACTGCGTCCAGCCAGTAAGCGAAACTCGACATGCACAAACTCACCGCGATCGGCTTGCGCGCCGACACGCCAAACGGCGCATGGAACGGCGCGAGATTTGAGCGCGTCAGGGTCAAAACAATCGGTGGCGATCGCCGCTTGGTGCAGATCATCCACCAGCTGATCAATGTTCACGCGCTCTGCTAACGCGTCGGTGTATTCCATCACCAAATGAGGCATCGTTTCACTCCGTTGAAAACACAAACCTGCATCATGCCGCAAGATAGACGCCATCACGAGCACCTCTGTCACACTTTGGCCGCCCCATTGGCGCAATAATGATGAAATTTTACTACTTGAAGGTTCCCTTTTGCGCGCAAAACGGGTAAAAACGAGGACATTCTCGCCATTCTATGATTTTAAACAGAGAAGGCCGCGCTACAATAGACTACCTTCTTTACATCTTTTGACTTCAAATCAACTAAACCGCGGAGGAACTCCTATGCGCCGTCCATTGGTAATGGGTAACTGGAAACTCAATGGCAGCAAAGCCATGGTCACTGAACTGCTTAACGGCCTTAATGCTGAACTCAAAGACGTTGAAGGCGTTGACGTTGCCGTCGCACCACCGGTGATGTATCTGGCACAAGCCGAGCAACTGCTGGCTGACAGCGCCATTAAGTTGGGTGCGCAAAACGTTGACACCAACAACAGCGGTGCATTCACCGGTGATATCTCTGCCGATATGCTGAAAGATTTTGGTGCAACCCATATTATTATCGGCCACTCAGAGCGTCGTGAATATCACCAAGAATCTGACGAGTTTGTGGCGAAAAAATTCGCTTTCTTGAAAGAAAATGGCCTCACGCCAGTACTTTGTATCGGTGAGTCTGACGCACAAAACGAAGCGGGCGAAACCCTGGCGGTGTGTTCTCGCCAGCTTGACGCTGTGATCCAATCTCAAGGCGTTGAAGCGCTAAACGGTGCGATCATTGCTTATGAGCCAATCTGGGCAATCGGCACCGGTAAAGCGGCAACCGCTCAGCAAGCGCAAGACATTCATGCTGCCATCCGTAAGCACATTGCGTCTTACAGCGAAGACGTCGCAAGCAAAGTGGTCATCCAGTACGGCGGTTCGGTCAAAGCTGGAAATGCCGCAGAGCTGTTCGCGATGCCGGATATCGACGGCGCCTTGGTTGGCGGTGCCGCGCTTGACGCTGCAGGCTTTGCTGCAATCGCGAAAGCCGCCGCTGAAGCGAAAAAAGCGTAATTCTTTGTGCGGTTAAATAGCCAATAGCAACGCGCTCGCGAATAAAAACGCCCCCTATTGGTAGGGGGCGTTTTTGGTCTGACAGTCTGTTTGCTATGCGCCTTCAAAACCTAACTGGCGCCAGGCTTCGTAGCCAATAATTGCCACTGCATTGGATAAGTTGAGGCTGCGTGCATCTGGCTGCATCGGGATACGCAAACGTTGCGTGTCCGGCAGTGCCTGAATAAGATCCTGCGGTAGCCCCCGTGTTTCAGGGCCAAACAACAGCACGTCGCCAGGCGCAAATGTTGCCTGAGTATGATATTGCGTCGCTTTGGTTGTACAAGCAAAGATCCGACGTCCCGCCATGGCATCAATGAAGGCGGCATAATTCGCATGTCGCGTCACCCGCGCCAAGTCATGATAATCCAACCCCGCACGGCGTACCTTCTTTTCTTCCAAATCGAAGCCTAACGGCTCAATCAAGTGCAAGTTAGCGCCACAGTTAGCACATAATCGAATAATATTGCCCGTATTAGGCGCAATTTCTGGCTCATAAAGCGCAATGTCAAACATGGTCAGTTACCACAGTGAGAAATAAGCCGTTATTGTCGCAACCGCGGGAAACCAGCGCAATATTAATGCACCGGCCAGCGAAGTGTGACGACCAACCCGCCTTGCGGTCGATTGTGAGCCAGGACCTGCCCGCCATGCTGTTGTACCGCTTGCGCGGTGATCGCAAGCCCTAGCCCAGAGCCGCCAGATTGCCGCTCTCGGGCGGCAGAGACACGATAAAAAGGCCGAAAGATATCGGTCAACATGCTCTCTGGCACTCCCGGACCATCATCGGCAACCTGAATGACCAGCATGGTATCATCAATGAATGTGGTGATATCGATACCTAGGTGCGCATAACGGATCGCGTTTCTTAGTACGTTTTCCAACGCGCTACAAGCTAGGCGCGAATTAACACTCAATGTGACCGACGGCCATGGCGTTATCGTGATCGATTTGCCTTGTTGATTTGCTTCGAAACTCGCATCGTCCACCACCGACTGCCACAACACATCCGCACTGACTGACGCGCGCTCAAGCTGCCCTTGCGCTTGCAGTTTTGACAACGTAAGCAGCTCCGCAATTAAGGCTTCAAGCTGCCCCGCTTCCCGCTCAATCCTGGCCAAGCTATCACTGTGTCCTAATTCACGCTCCGCCAAGGCGCGTGCCATTTGTAAGCGCGTCAGCGGCGACCGTAACTCATGAGAAATATCCGACACCAGTTGCTGTTGCCCGGTCACCATTTGATTGAGCGCCGTAACCATATGATTAAATCCCTTCCCAGCCTCACTGAATTCTCTCGGGCCGCACTCTAACGCAGGATCCGGCACTAAATCGCCGTTGGCGACACGACGACTTGCCGCCTCAAACCGCCGCGCCGGACGCGTCAGTGTATAGGCCAACCAAAGCAACAGGGGAGTACTGACCAACATAGTGACTAGCAACAAATGCTGCGGCGTTTCCAGTATTTTCAACACGAAAGGAAGACGAGGCTGCCAACGACGGGCATGATAAAGATTGCCTTGCGCGTTATCCGTACTCACAGAAAAAGGACCGGCGAGCATGGCGCGACGCACCAAGCGTTGCATCGGCTGCTCTGTCTCATTGGTTTGAGCCATAAAGCGACGTAACTCGGTCGGTAAATCGTCAATCCGGGCCGATTTAGGGACCCAGTAAAGGGTGTTCGCTGCCCGACTGTGGCGATGACCACGACGCTGATTATGTCTGGCAACGAGCGTGGCTATCGGTATGTCGCGTGTCGTCGCGATGTTCACTAACTGATTTATTTGAGCAGCAATACGTGCTTGCTCCGCGGCCGGCACTGGGTGCAGCGATCGCGGATCGCCACGCTGGGCCCAAATGACCGCCGCTAATACCAGTAATAATGTGAGCCAAAAAATCACGAAAACCCGACCATACAAACTGGAGAAAAAAGGAACACGCGACAGGGTTTGGCGCACGCTGGCTAGTCGACCCATAAATACCCCTTTCCTCGCAGCGTTTTGATTCTTGGTTTAGCATCAGCACGTTCAGGTAACTTTTTGCGCAAATTGGAAATGTGCACATCCACGGCACGGTCAAAGGGCATCAAACGCTTACCTAACACCTGCTCACTCAAGTGAGCTTTACTTACCACTTCACCCGGATGCGCCAGCAAGCACGCCAACATTTCTGTCTCCATGCCGGTCAGATCGACCGTCTCGCCTTGGCATACTGTTTCCAACCGATGCGGGTAAACGCACACATCGTCATGGGCTAAAACAGGCTCTTGCGCTTGGGTCGGCGGCTCGGGGTCCGGTAAGCGAGTGCGTCGTAAAATCGCCCGCATTCTTGCTAGAAGCTCTCGATCACTAAACGGTTTGGCCAGGTAATCATCCGCCCCAAGCTCTAAGCCCATCACGCGGTCTACCTCTTCACCTCGTGCGGTCAACATCAAAATCGCAACATGTGACGTGGCGCGGAGTTGCCGTAACGTTTCCATACCATTTAAGACCGGCATCATGACATCGAGCAAAATAATATCTGGCGGTAACTCACTCGCCATTGCTAAGCCCATTTGTCCATTGTCCGCGCAGCGAACCGAAAACCCTTCCAATGACAGCAACTCACCAAGCAGTGCGGTCAATTCGGTGTCATCGTCAATAATTAGAACCTGCTGCATCGCCCGTGACCCTCTCCTCAATTCAGTAACGCTGAATACAATCTTTTTATCATAGCGACATCGGCACAGGCATGACTTTACCCATCTTTACATCGCATAACGTGACTTTACATCCCAAGGGTTAATCTAAACGTGTACCTACTCAATGATGGAGAGACAGGATGAAACGTTTAACCCTTGGCTTAGCCGCCGCGCTCATTGCGATTCCCACCCTTGCTGCACCGCAGTTCGGTAACGACACCAACCGCGGGATCTGGCAGGATCTTGACTTAACGGAAGCACAACAATCACAACTCGACACCCTTCGCGACACTTACCGCGATCAACGTCTCCAGGCGCGTGACGGATTCCGGCAGCAAATGAGGGCACTGCTAACTCAACCTGAATTTGATGAAGCGGCGGCCACCGAGCTATTCAATGCCATGCCACAACATGGCCGACAAATGCACGGCCAAGGGATCGAGCGCGCTCGCCATATGCATGCCATGATGCAAGTGTTGACGCCAGAGCAGCAAGAAACCTTCTTAGATAAGATGCATGACCAACGCCGACACGGCGGCTGGGATAAAGAAAAAGGCAAGCGCGGCCAAGGCCACCATGATCGTAGAGGCAATTGTTCACGATAAATCTGCGTCGTGTCATACGCATCGTGTCAACAGCCTATATACTAAGGGTTGCGTTTCATTACACAGCCCTTTTTTATGAAAAAACAGTATGCTTTCTGGGTCGAGGCCGCCGCGTGGGCAGCCACCGCGGTAGCGACCACCTTACTTCTGGCCAAATTGATTGCATGGTGGCTAACAGGATCGGTCAGTGTGCTGGCCTCATTTGTCGATTCACTGCTCGATCTACTGGCCTCGTTGACCAATTTAATTGTGGTGCGGTACGCCGTTCAACCTGCTGATAGTGAGCATAGTTTCGGGCACGGCAAAGCCGAATCCCTCGCCGCACTCGCGCAATCCACCTTTATCGTCGGATCAGCCTCTTTCTTGCTCCTCAGTGGCCTTGAACGTTTGTTCAAGCCAGTGCCGATTGCATCGCCAGAGCTTGGCGTTGCTGTCAGTGCAGGTGCCACCGTGATTACGCTAGGGTTAGTCTTATTCCAAAAATGGGTGATTCGCAAAACGGCCAGCCCAGCCATTGCTGCCGATGCACTTCACTATCAATCCGATTTATTAATGAATATTGCGATCATCGTCGCCTTGGCATTGAGTTGGTACGGCTGGACGCAAGCTGACGCTTGGTTTGCCATCGGCATCAGTGTTTTTATCCTATCTCAAGCTGTCAAAATGGCGTACGAGGCGGTCCAATCACTGCTTGATCGGCAGTTACCGCTTGAAGAGCAAGAGAAAATCGCGGTACTTTCCAGTTCTGTCGTCGGCGTTCATGGTATTCACCAACTGCGTACGCGCCAAGCCGGTATGACAAAATTTATCCAACTACACATAGAGCTTGATGACGAGCTACCCTTAGTGGATGCACATACCCTTGCAGATGCCGTAGAAGATAGGCTGCTGGTCGCCTTTCCCGGTGCGGATGTCATGATTCATCAAGACCCAAAATCGGTGGTGGCAAGGGAAACAGGTGGTGGCAAGGAAAACAAAAGCCTTGATGAGAGGCTGAACAAAAGCTCATCGGGCTGACATGTATCAACTTTTTTTCTACAGTAATTGTAATACTATTACAGAAGTAGGAAAATTACAGTTTAAGCAAGCGTCATTGCGGGTTCACTGGGGCAAGCAGGTTGCCATTTCCGCAATCGGCACGAAATAAGTGACGAACAGTCAGAGGGTAACCATGGTTAGAAAAATTGGTGTTTTGACCAGTGGCGGTGATGCGCCAGGTATGAACGCAGCGATTCGCGGTGTGGTTCGCAGCGCATTGAGCGAAGGATTAGAAGTTTACGGTATTTATGACGGGTTTCTTGGCTTGCATCAAAACCGTATCGAACGCCTAAACCGAACAAGCGTATCTGACGTGATTAACCGCGGCGGAACCTTTTTAGGTTCAGCTCGCTTCCCCGAGTTTGCTGACGAAAAAGTACGTGAGCAAGCCATTCAAAATCTAAAAATGCACGGCATTGATGCACTGGTGGTTATCGGTGGTGACGGGTCGTTCATGGGCGCGAAAAAACTGACTGAGATGGGCTATCCTTGTATTGGCCTGCCAGGCACCATTGATAACGACGTCGCCGGTACCGATTATACCATTGGCTATATGACCGCGATGAACACAGTGATCGACGCTATCGACCGTTTGCGTGACACCTCCTCGTCGCATCAGCGGATCTCTATTGTCGAAGTCATGGGGCGCCACTGCGGTGACTTGACCTTAATGGCGTCGATTGCTGGCGGCTGTGAATACATCATCACACCGGAAATTGGTCTTGATAAAGACAAGCTGCTTGCCAAAGTGAAAGAAGGCATTTACAAGGGTAAAAAGCACGCGATCATCGCGATTACAGAGCTAATGACCGATGCTAATGAACTGGCGAAGTTCATCGAAACCGAAACTGGCCGCGAAACACGTGCGACCATTTTGGGCCACATTCAGCGTGGCGGTCAGCCCGGTGCATTTGACCGTATCCTTGCTTCGCGCATGGGTGCCTATGCGGTCGACCTGCTGCAAAACGGCGAAGGCGGACGCTGTGTCGGGATTCAAAATGACAAAATGGTTCACCATGACATCATTGATGCCATTGAAAACATGAAGCGCCCATTCCGTGATGATCTTTACGAAGTGGCAGAAAAACTGTTCTAAGCCGCTCGCGATATTGCGCTGATTAGCGCATGGCGATCAAAAAACGGAACCGTGCGGTTCCGTTTTTTTGTGGAATGGCGTCAAAGCAGTTATATGCCGTCCCCAGAGATAAACGTTTTGTGTGAGCCGTTAAACTCTTGATCCATATCCAGTGAGGGCATGTGTGAACTCGGGCGCCCAACGATTTTAGCCGGCACGCCCGCCACCGTGGTGTGCGGCGGTACAGGGTTGAGCACCACAGAGCATGATCCAATTTTCGCGCCCTCGCCAATATCGATATTGCCAAGGATTTTCGCACCGGCGCCGATCATCACACCGGTCCGAATTTTCGGATGGCGATCACCGCCTTCTTTTCCGGTCCCGCCGAGAGTAACATCTTGCAAGATAGAAACATTATCTTCGATCACCGCCGTCTCACCGATCACGATCCCCGTGGCGTGGTCAAACATGATCCCACGTCCGATAGTGGCCGCCGGATGAACATCCACCTGACTAGTCACTGAAATTTGGTTTTGTAGGTACGTCGCTAACTCTTTGCGACCTTGGTGCCACAGCCAATTTGCCACACGGAAGCCTTGCAAGGCATGAAACCCTTTTAGGTACAGTAAGGGCGTGGAGTACAGTTCCACCGCAGGATCCCGCTCTACCGTGGCACAAATATCGCAGGCAGCCGATTCAGCCACCGACGCATCATTGGCATACACTTCTTCAATCACTTCTCGCACCGCCATCGATGGCATCGACGGCGTCGACAATTTATTGGCCAAAATATAGCTCAGGGCACTGGCGAGATTATCGTGCTTGATAATTGTGGCATGGTAAAAGCTGGCCAACATGGGCTCGCGCTCTGAGTGTTCGCGTGCTTCTGTTTTTACCGCTTGCCATACACGGTTCTGTTGGCATTCTTTTTTAGCCTGATTCACTGCCTTCATCCTTATCAAAAATCACCGGCAACTGGGACGTTCCCCTACCGTGCCAGTGTATAAAAAAAACGCGCGGTTCTCACCCCGCGCGCCTATTTATATGCTGATACACGTTGCCGTTATTCGGATTTTTTATCGCGGGCCAGCAAGTCTCGAGCAGCGTGATGCGCCAATTTATCCTGATATAAAACTTGATAAATTTGCTCCACAATCGGCATTTCAACCCCAGCGCGCTGCGCCAGGGCCCACACCTCTTTGGTATTGCGAAAGCCCTCAACCACTTGACCGATATTATCCTGCGCCGCTTGCACGCCTTCACCTTGGCCAAGCGCCAGCCCAAAGCGGCGATTACGCGATTGATTATCGGTGCAGGTTAAAACCAGATCACCTAAACCAGCCATGCCCATAAAGGTCTCTCGCGATGCGCCTAGCGCTTCACCCAAGCGCGTCATTTCCGCCAAGCCACGCGTAATCAGAGCCGTGCGCGCATTGGCGCCAAACCCGATACCATCAGAAATCCCAGCCCCAATCGCAATCACGTTTTTTACCGCGCCACCTAATTGCATGCCGATAAAATCATGATTGCCGTAAACGCGGAAACTCTGCTGGCAATGAATCGTCTCTTGCAAATCACGCACAAACTCGGGGTCAGGCGAGGAAACAGAAATCGCCGTCGGCATACCAGCCGCCAGCTCTTTAGCGAAAGTGGGACCCGAGAGTACCGCCAGCGAGCGCGAATCACCCAGTTGTTCACGCGCGACTTCTTGCAACAGGCGTCCGGTTTCCGGTTCTAGCCCTTTTGTGGCCCAGCAAACGCGAGAATCCGCGCGTAAGTAGGGCCGGATTTGGCCGAGCACTTGACCAAAGACGTGGCTGGGCACTACCACCAATAAATCACGACTGGCATTCACCGCCACGGACAAATCGGCACAAAGCACCAGCGAGTCTGGAAAGGCGACGCCTGGTAAAAAAGCCTGGTTAGCACGGTCAATTTCCAGCTGCGCAAGATGACGTGGATCGTGCCCCCATAACACAACGTTGGCACCATTTCTCGCCAGTGAGATCGCTAAGGCCGTGCCGTACGAGCCAGCGCCCAATACAACAATCGCGGCGTCTTGAGTGGGAGCAAGATCAGTCATAATGACCCCTTAGGCTTGCGCGTCTTCTTCGCCTGATTTCGCGTCCGCCTGCTGTTGCAGGTAGTTCATGAACAAGGCATCAAAGTTTACCGGTGCAAGGTTAAGCTGTGGGAACGTCCCTTTAACGACCAAGCTAGAAATCGTCTCACGCGCGTAAGGGAACAGAATATTCGGGCAAAAAGCGCCGAGGCAATGCGCTAATTGCGGCGCATCCATGCCGGTAACCGAGAAGATGCCACCTTGTTGTACTTCGCACAAGAACGCGCTGCTCTCTTGGTTTTTCACGGTCACGGTTAGACGCAGAACAACCTCGTAAATGCCTTCACCCAGCTCGCGGCTTTGCGTGTCTAAATCTAAGTTAACGTCAGGTGCCCAGTCTTGCTGAAAAACGTCAGGTGAATTTGGCGCCTCAAAAGACACGTCTTTAAGAAAAACGCGTTGGATAGCAAAGTTTTGCTCGGCTTGTTGGTTGTTTTCTGCTTCAGCCATGGTGGTTCGTCCTTTCTAACTAGTTGCTTATGTGCCGGGCACATTAAAAAATGCGAGCCACTGCGTCATGCAGTCGCTCGAGATTTGAGTGAGGGATCACTTTTTCTTTTTGCTTTTGCCTTTACCACTTTTGGCGCGGACCAATGGCATTTTGGCATCGTTCCACGAGGTCAAGCCGTCTTTGAGCACATACACAGACTCAAAACCCGCTTTGGCGAGTTGATTCGCACTGTCAGCCGCGGTTTGACCGGTCTTGCATACTACGATGATGGGGTCCGTTTTATGTTTTTCAAGTTCGCCAAATGAGTGCGATTTAATTTCACTGGGCAATACGTTGATTGCGCCCGTGATATGCCCCGCACGAAACTCGTCATGACTGCGAATATCCACAAACACCCCATTTTCACGGTTGTTCAGGATCACGGCATCGTTCGGAGCCACCACTTTGTAAGCGGCGGTTTTCTGTTTGATCAGCGACATCAACAAGGTGGCAGCTAAGCCAACCCAGACCAGTGTCAGAATCATGTTGTTGGAGACAAAATCGATATATTCCTGCATAACCTTTGCTCTATACTGCTTGTTTGTCCCGCGAGGCGAGAGTCCATCAAGGGGTGAAAATGGTGTCGAGTATAACCTGCTCGTCAGGGTTTTACAGCCTGCCAAGACGAAATCGCGCGCTTGCTCACTCACGATGATCGAATGATAAATTTTCGCTCCCCTCAATATGTTAAAAAGAAAGAAGGTTTCATCAATCGCAGACATCGAGTGAAGCCATTCGCGTATACCGACAATCTTCGCCATAATGAGGGGAGTCAAGGGTAGAAGGCAAGCCATGCAACCCTTGCTGGTTAACTTATCAGCTGGAATAATTGATCTTAGCCTACGTATCCTTGCGTAAAATGTTGTAAAATTACGCACACCGCACCACTGAGGCCTGATGCTAGCCTCAAATCTGGCATCAAGCCTCAGTGGCTGCTCCATGACATCCAATGTCAATGGCATCCAATGTCAGTCTTTAGCTTGAATTAAGAGGACGTAATATGTCTGCGAAAAAACCACTTGCACTGGTGATTCTCGATGGCTGGGGCTATCGTGACCCACAAAGCGATAATGCCATCACCAATGCTAACACGCCGGTTATCGACAGCCTGATGGCCGACAATAGCACCTTGATTTCAGCATCCGGTTTTGACGTTGGCCTGCCTGATGGGCAAATGGGTAACTCAGAAGTCGGTCACGTGAATATCGGTGCAGGCCGCGTGGTGTATCAAGAACTCACCCGTATCACAAAATCCATCGCCGATGGCGACTTTAACCAGACCCCCGCACTCACTGCCGCGGTCGATAAAGCCGTGGATAAAGGCAAAGCCGTTCATATCATGGGTCTGATGTCACCAGGTGGCGTTCATAGCCATGAAGACCACATTGCTGCCATGGTTGAGTTAGCCGCTGAGCGTGGTGCGGATCAAATCTATCTGCACGCCTTCTTGGATGGTCGTGATACGCCACCACGTAGCGCAAAAGCCTCGCTTGAGCGTTTTGACGCCCTGTTTGCCAAGCTAGGCAAAGGACGTACGGCCTCACTGGTGGGTCGCTACTACGCGATGGACCGCGACAACAACTGGGATCGTGTAGAGCGAGCTTACGATTTGTTGACCTTGGCGCAAGGCGAGCATAGCGCAACGAGCGCGGTTGAAGGCCTCGAAGCAGCGTATGCTCGTGAAGAAAATGACGAGTTTGTCGCCCCAACGGAAATCTTCCGTGAGGGTGACAACAAAGCGACCATCAACGACGGCGACGCAGTCATTTTCATGAACTTCCGTGCCGACCGGGCGCGCGAAATGACTCGTGCCTTTATGCCTGAGTTTGATGGATTTGCGCGTAAGAAGTATGCCGAACTGTCCGACTTTGTCATGCTGACCGAATACGCAGCCGATATCGATACGACGGTGGCTTTCCCACCGACAAGCCTGTCAAACACCTTGGGTGAGTGGCTATCGAAAACCGGTAAAACCCAGCTACGTATTTCAGAAACTGAGAAATACGCGCACGTCACTTTCTTCTTCAACGGTGGTATGGAAACCGTATTTGAAGGCGAAGAGCGCTCTTTGGTGGCGTCACCCAAAGTGGCCACTTACGATCTACAACCCGAAATGAGCTCTGAAGAGCTAACGGATAAACTGGTTGATGCGATTAAGTCCGGCAAGTTCGATATGATCATCTGTAACTACCCGAACGGTGATATGGTAGGTCATACGGGCGTCTACGAGGCTGCTGTCCAAGCGTGTGAAGCTGTCGATGGCTGTATCGGTCGCGTGCTAGAAGCGATTAAAGAAGTGGACGGTCAAATGCTGATCACCGCCGACCACGGTAACGCTGAAATGATGGTTAACGAGGAAACGGGCGGTGCATATACCGCACACACCAACTTACCAGTCCCACTGATGTATGTCGGTAGCAAACCCGTGACCTTGAAAGAAGGCGGTAAGCTGTCTGATCTGGCACCGACCATGTTGGCATTGTCCGATATGCCGATTCCTGAAGAGATGACTGGCAAGCCTCTGTTCGATCTGAAATAATCTCCCCATGCGGGAGAAACGAACACGCCTCGGTCAAACCCTCCGCGCCAGTGCATTATGCACTGGCGCTTTTCTGTGTCTATTCACAGGGTCTGTGTACGCTAACTCACAACTTGAGGGCGTGAGCGATGAGATTGCCCGCCAACAATCACAGCTGGCCGCGCACAATAAAAAACTCAATACACTCCAGCGCGACTTAAAAGCGCAATCTAAACGGATTGACACCTTGTCCAGGCGCATCCGCCAAGCGCAAGCTAGCCTGCAAGAAACAGATACCGACATTACCCAGCTGACGCAACAACAAGCGCGATTAAAGCAGGAAATAATCGCCCAACAAGCCCAACTGGGCGAGCTTATCGATGCGCAATATCGTCAAGGCAAACACGATCAACTCAAACGACTGCTCAGCCAAGAATCGCCAGCCACCCTTGACCGGTTAACGCGCTATGCCGAAATCGTTGCAGGCACAATGCAGCAAACGATTGAGTCACTCGCCGCGACCCGTACCGATTATCAGCTCACCGCTCACCAGCTCAAACAGCAGCGGGATAAGCAAACGCAGCTCGTGGCAGAGTTAACCGATAAAAAGCGTGAGCTTGAGACTGAGCAAAACGCACAAAGCCAAACGGCGAAACAAATTCGTGCCAAGATTGCCAGTAACAGCGCATATTTAGCCGAGCTCAAAGCGAATAAGCAGCGCTTGCAAGAACAAATCGCCGAAGCGGCACGACGCGCGCAGGTCAATATGGCAGGCATTAGTGACGCTAAAGGAAAACTCACTTGGCCCGCCCAAGGTAAACTCCTGCACCGCTTTGGCGAGCGCCAATCCGGCGAAGTGACTTGGAATGGCATCGTGATTGATGCCAAGCGTGGCACGGAAGTGAAAGCGGCGCATGCAGGAAAAGTGGTGCTATCCAGTTGGCTACGTGGCTACGGGCTATTGATTGCCGTCGATCATGGCAAGGGGGATATGAGCTTGTACGGCTATAATCAAGCATTACTCAAAGACGTCGGCGACACAGTGACCGCCGGTGAACCGATTGCCTTAGTTGGCGACAGTGGCGGACAATCAACACCATCGCTATATTTCGAGATTCGTCGTAAAGGCAATACCACTAACCCAGTTCCTTGGTTGGATTAAAAACGCCCACCCCATGGGTGAGCGCTGTCAATATTGCCAAGCACCTGGTGAGCCTTCAATCACCCGGTCACATGGCGTTATAGGTCTCTTACATTAGCCCTGCCAGTCGAGGATCACCTTGCCAGACTGCCCTGAGCACATCATCTCAAAGCCTTCTTGAAAGTCATCCACGTGGTAATGGTGGGTAATGATGGGGGTTAAATCCAACCCTGATTGAATCAAGGAGGCCATCTTGTACCAAGTCTCAAACATTTCGCGACCATAGATACCTTTGATTACCAAGCCTTTAAAGATCACTTGGTTCCAATCAATGCCCATATCGCTCGGTGGGATCCCGAGTAAAGCAATATTGCCGCCATGGTTCATGGCTGACAGCATGCTATTAAAAGCGGCAGGGACGCCCGACATTTCCATGCCAACGTCAAAGCCTTCCGTCATTCCAAGCTCTTCCATCACCGATTCTATCGAGGTCTCGGCGACGTTTACCGCCCGAGTCACGCCCATTTTGCGGGCAAGCTCAAGGCGATACTCGTTCACATCAGTGATCACCACATGGCGCGCCCCAACATGGCGCGCCACCGCTGCCGCCATGATACCAATCGGGCCGGCACCTGTGATTAGCACGTCTTCGCCGACCAGATCAAACGATAACGCGGTGTGCACCGCATTGCCAAATGGGTCAAAGATCGAGGCTAAATCGTCCGAAATTTCCGCTGGAATTTTGAAGGCATTAAACGCTGGGATCACTAAATATTCCGCAAATGCGCCAGGACGATTGACCCCGACCCCTTCGGTATTACGGCAAAGGTGGGTGCGTCCGCCGCGGCAATTACGGCAGTGACCACAAGTAATGTGGCCTTCTCCGGAGACGCGATCACCGATGGCGAAGCCTTTGACTTCTTGTCCAATCCCAACCACTTCGCCCACATATTCGTGACCGACTACCATGGGAACCGGAATGGTGTTTTGCGACCACTCATCCCACTTGTAAATATGAACGTCGGTACCGCAGATGGCGGTTTTGCGGATTTTGATCAGTAGATCGTTATGCCCAAGCTCAGGCAGCGCCGCCTCCGTCATCCAAATACCGGGCTCGGCTTTTAGCTTCGCCAGGGCTTTCATGCTTGTTTGTGTCATACGATTACCCAATCAGTTGCATTTCTTTACCGACTTTGATGAAAGCATCAATCGCGCGGTCCAGTTGCTCACGCGTGTGTGCAGCTGACATTTGAGTGCGAATACGTGCTTGCCCTTTCGGCACCACCGGATAAGAGAAGCCCACGACATAAACGCCCTCTTGCATCATACGTTCGGCAAACTCACTCGCGACTTTGGCATCTCCCAGCATCACCGGAATAATGGCATGATCCGCGCCTGCTAGCGTGAGACCTGCCTCAGTCATGCGAGCCCGGAAATGTGCGCTGTTATCCCATAGCTGTGCGCGCAAATGGTCACTTTCCGCCAGCATATCGAGCACGCGAATAGAGGCCGACACAATCGCCGGTGCCAGTGAATTCGAGAACAGATAAGGGCGTGAACGTTGACGCAACCAATCGATCACTTCTTTTTTACCCGATGTATAGCCACCCGAGGCTCCCCCCATGGCTTTACCCAAGGTCCCAGTGATGATATCAACGCGGTCCATGACTTGGTGGTATTCGTGGGTGCCTCGGCCATGATCGCCCATAAAGCCCACAGCGTGGGAGTCATCCACCATCACCAACGCGCCATACTGCTCAGCCAGATCGCACACCGCGGGCAAGTTAGCGACCACGCCATCCATCGAGAAAACGCCGTCGGTGACAATCAAGATATTCGCCACATTGGCTGCTTTCGCGGCTTTAAGTTGGGCTTCCAGCTCGTCCATATCGTTGTTGGCGTAACGGAACCGCTTCGCTTTACATAAACGCACCCCATCAATGATCGATGCATGGTTCAACGCATCTGAGACAATGGCATCATCAGGCCCCAGGATAGTTTCGAACAAGCCGGTATTCGCATCAAAGCATGACGAATACAAAATCGTATCTTCCATGCCCAAAAAGTCAGAGAGTTTGGCCTCAAGGGTTTTATGGGCGTCTTGCGTGCCACAAATAAAGCGCACTGACGCCATACCAAAGCCGTGCTCATCCATCCCCGCTTTGGCAGCCTCAACCAAGGCAGGATGATTGGCTAACCCTAGATAGTTATTCGCGCAGAAATTGAGCACCTGTTGCTCATGATTAACGGCCACACTGGCCGATTGCGGGGAAGTAATAAGGCGTTCACTTTTGTACAAGCCATCAGCTTTTACTTGCTCAAGCTGATGACGCATTTGCTGATAGAAGGCAGCCGTCATCGCAATCTCCATGCTGGTGATGATTACTTTTGGAAGGCCGCCGCACAGTTTCTGTACGGCGAATGATTGGCTGCTATCATGGCACGTTCATTAGGTTTGTGCCAATAACCCGCACGAGACAGTGATTCATATCGTGTATTCCGCCTTAGGCTGGCGGAATATCGCGCAAAACACAATAAACGACGTTGGACCGGTTAGTTTAAGGTATCCCGTGCGCGTATATCTTGGCGAACCAATTGCTGCTGATAGTGGTCCATTAATGCAGCGATAGCGGTTTGCCCTTGCGAGGAAGTCAGCGGATGTAGCAACGCCAACATCTGTAAAACGCCTTTGTAGATCACACCAGCATGAATATGTGTTTGTGGCGCTTGCGCACTTTGGTAGAAAATCCAGCTTGACGCGACCTGCTTCAAGGTTTCGCCCACGGCAGCCAACCCACTCTCACTCAGATTCAACCATCCCGCATGGCTGTAATGCTGCAAAATAGTCATCAGGTTGGTTTGAAGCTGTTGTTGTGCATCGAGGTACTTATGCTGTAACGCTTCATCGCGACGCAGAATATCGGGCAGATTGGCGTAAAAAAAGCGGTAGCGCCACATCAAACTGAACGTTGCATCAAGATAATGTTGCAACAGCGCTTGGGTATCTTCTTGAGGCTGACTAGGATCAAACGCAAGGGCGAGATCTTGCGCGTATTGATCAAAAATGCTGTGTATAATCGCCTCTTTATTACGAAAGTGGTAATAAAGGTTTCCCGGGCTTATCCCAAGATCAGCCGCAATATGATTCGTGGTAATATTTGGCTCACCGTGTTGATTGAATAAAGCCAGTGCAGCATGGATAATTCGGTCTTGGGTTTTCATGTATGGTTCAGTCCTCTGCCCGGTTGATGCGTAACCATACTATCACAGTCAACAATAATGGCGACGGCGTCTGTCGCCTGCAACGATGAATTAGGTAACGATATGATTTTTGTGACTGGTGGTGCCGGCATGATCGGTAGCAACTTAGTAAAAGCACTTAACGAGCAAGGCTATCGTGACATCGTTGTCGTCGATAACCTTAAAGACGGCACCAAATTCGTTAACCTGGTTGATTTGGATATTGCTGATTACATGGATAAGGAAGACTTTCTTACCCAAATCATGGCCGGTGAGAACTTCGGGCCTATCGAAGCGATTTTCCACCAAGGTGCTTGCTCAGCGACCACCGAGTGGGACGGCAAGTACATGATGCTCAATAACTATGAATATTCTAAAGAGCTATTGCATTACTGCATTGACCGTGACATTCCGTTTTTATACGCCTCGTCAGCGGCTACTTATGGCGGCCGCGACAGTGACTTCATTGAAGCGCCAGAGTATGAAGGCGCGCTGAATGTTTACGGCTACTCGAAGCAGCAGTTTGATAATTATGTCCGTCGCGTGCAAGACGATGCCAAGGCGCACGGTGAAACACTGCCACCGATCACCGGTTTTCGTTACTTCAACGTTTACGGCCCTCGTGAGCAGCACAAAGGCAGCATGGCGTCCGTTGCTTACCACCTGAACCAGCAAATCTTAAACGGTGAAAACCCGAAGCTGTTTGAAGGCAGTGACACCTTTAAGCGTGATTTCGTCTATGTTGGCGACGTGTGTCAAATGAATATCTGGTTCTGGCAGCAACAAATCTCCGGCATTTTTAACTGTGGTACTGGCCGTGCCGAACCGTTTAGCGCCGTCGCCAACGCTGTCATCGCGTTTCACGGTCAAGGGGAAATTGAAGAGGTGCCGTTCCCCGATCACTTAAAAGGCCGCTATCAAGCTTACACGCAGGCCGATTTGACCAAGGTTCGTGAAGCCGGATATACCGCTTCCTTTAAGACTGTGGCTGAAGGTGTTGCCGCCTATCTGGCTGAAATCAATCGCTAATATAATGATGTTTACGCCAAGCCGTGACGCTTGGCGTATGAGAAAATCGAATAATGACAAAACAGCGACCCGATTACGATCCAAATGCCTATAACCCCGAATTTTCGCGTGCCTTCCTCGCACCGAAATATTGGGGCACCTGGCTAATGTTATTGGCTGCCTTGCCAATCTGTTTGTTGGTGCCTGCACGAGCAAAGTATCGCTTTGCCCAATGGGTGGCACGCAAGCTGGTGAAAAAGAAAAAAGGCACGATTTTGAATGCATGGCTCAACCTTGAAGCCTGCTTTCCAGAGCAATCTAAGCAAGCACGCGAAGCGATCTTGGTCGAGACGCTAACAACCGCAGGAGCGTTTTTACTCAGTTTTCCACTGATTACGTTACGTGGTCGTCAGTGGTTTCAACAGCACTGTGATGTCATTGGCATGGAGCATATTACCCGCCACACCGATCATGGTGAGCCGGTGATCTTGTTTGTGCCCCATACCTGGGCGATTGATGCGGCGGCGATTTTATTTGCCTCACAGGGCTTACCTGTCGCTGCCTTCTCAAAACGACAAAAAAACGGTCTCCTCGACTGGCTGATGCACCGTCAACGAGTACAATATGGTGGTAACTGCTACGAACGAGAAGCAGGGATTAAACCTTTTATTCGTGCGGTTAAACGAGGCTTCTTAGGCTATTACCTGCCCGATGAAGATATGCGTGATGAAAGCAGTGAGTTTGTTCCTTTTTTCTCAACAACCAAGGCGACACTGCCAAGTCTCGGCAAGTTGAGCAAAGTCACGCGTTCGCATATCGTGCCTGTGCTATCTGGCTTTGATGCCAAAACCGGCCGGTTTGTCATTACCATCCATCCAGCATTTAGCGAGTTTCCAACCGGTGATAGCAAAACGGACGCCCACATGATGAATCAACACATCGAAACCATGCTCGAGGGTCAATACGATCAATACATGTGGATCCTACAGCTGCTCCGCACACGCGAAGACGGCCGCAATATCTACCAAGAGGCAAAAAGGAAACGGGCATCATGACACGAGTACTCGTCATTGGCCCGTCTTGGGTCGGCGATATGGTGATGTCGCAATCACTGTATAAAGCCATCAAACAACAACACCCTGACGCCACCATTGACGTGATGGCGCCTGGATGGTGCGCCCCTATTTTGGCGCGTATGCCAGAAGTTAATCGCAGTATCGACATGCCACTGGGTCATGGAGAATTTGCACTCGGTAAGCGCTACCAATTAGGTAAACGCTTAGCAAAACATGGCTATGACCATGCCTATGTATTGCCTAATTCCGCCAAATCGGCGCTGATCCCTTGGTTTGCTGGGATCCCAACACGTACCGGTTGGAAAGGTGAAATGCGTTATGGTTTGCTCAACGACCTGCGTCCCAATAAAAAAGCGTTTCAATATATGGTTGAGCGCTATGTTGCCCTGGCACACCCACGCGCCACGATGCAAAGTTCGGTCTCACTCGGCGGCCTTGAAGGCCTACCAAAACCTGAATTAACCATTGATCCTGACGCACAAGCGGCTGTGATCACCAAGCTGGGCTTAAACCAAGATAGACCCATCGTGGGTCTTTGCCCGGGTGCCGAGTTCGGCCCAGCCAAAAAGTGGCCTGAGCAACACTATGCCGAGGTCGCTCGCCAGATGCATGCTAAGGGGTTTCAAGTTTGGCTGTTTGGCTCAGCCAAAGATATCGACACCTGTGAAAAAATTGCCGCCCTTGCCGACAACGCATCGAATATTCATGTGTTAGCGGGTAAAACCAATTTAATTGAGGCTGTTGATCTATTAGGCGCTTGTCAAACCGTCGTCAGTAATGACTCCGGCTTGATGCACATCGCCGCGGCGGTCAACTGCCAGGTCATTGCCATTTATGGCTCAACGTCCCCCGATTACACGCCGCCTTTAACCAGTAAGGTCGACATTGTGCATACAGATATTGAATGTCGCCCCTGCTTTCAACGCGAATGTCCACTTGGGCATTTGAAGTGTTTAAAGGATTTGGACCCTAGCCGCGTTATTTCTTTAATAAAGATGGATAAAGCGTCATGAGTGAAAGGAATTCAACCGTTGCCGTTGCACTTATCGTTAAAAACGAGGCGCATAATATTGACCTATGTTTGCAGTCTGTATGCAATTGGGTGGATGAAATCGTTGTACTGGACGCGGGAAGCTCAGATAACACAACTGAAATAGCTAAACAGTATACGGATAAAGTCTACGTAGCTTCAGACTGGCGTGGATTTGGAAAACAACGCCAGCGCGCTCAATCATATGTAGAAAGTGACTTTGTGTTTTGGTTAGACGCAGATGAAAGAGTCACACCTGAATTAAAGAAAAATATCTTAGGTGTTATCAATGACCACCAACCTAACTGTGTCTATTACATAAATAGGCTTTCTAACGCCTTTGGGAAAGAAATCAAGCACTCTGGTTGGCACCCAGATTGGATTTGCCGACTTTATAAAACATCAGAAACTCATTATTCTGATTCTCTCGTGCATGAACATGTTGTTGTTCCTAACACACATAAGAAAATTTATTTAAATGGTGTTCTACTGCATAACACGTTTAATTACCTCCATGAATATACCGCTAAAACCAACCAATATATAAAGTTATGGAGTGATCAGCGCGAGGGCAAGAAGAGCTCAAGTGTCTCCAAAGCTTTAGGGCATGCTCTTTTTAGATTTATTAAGATGTATTTCTTGAAAAAAGGATTTTTAGATGGTCGACATGGCTTTATCCTCGCACTTCTCAGCGCCAACGTCGTTTTTACGCGTTATGCCGACTTATGGCTAAGAGACTATGTCAAAAAACAACGTTAAGATGCACATTTGCCRCGTTAATCTCGCTTCTGGTTTTAGCGGCGGTGAGCGACAAACGCTCACACTGATTAAACAACAGCTCGCAATGGGTTATCGACTCACCGTAGTGGTGAACCCCAAAAGCCCGCTCGCTGATAAAATTCGCGCGTTAGAACAATGCCAATTAGTGCTTTGTCCGCACTATACTCGACGACATGAGCGCTCAATCACCGCAACATGTGATCTGGTCCATGTCCACGAAGGCCGAGCGATTTATTGGGCATTGCTCCAGCGCTTATTACATAATGTGCCTTATATCGTGACACGCCGCATTGATAATCCTTTAAAGAAAAAGTGGTTATCTCAACTTGCATACCGCAAAGCGAGTGCCCTGGTCGGTTTGAGTTCGGAGATTATCCATCAACTAGAAAAACGTTACCCTGATGCCAAGTTAGTCAAAATTCCTAGCTCTCCTGTCATCTACCCTGTATCGCAAGATAAGGTTGAGAAAATCAAAGCGCAATTTCATGGGAAGTTCTTAGTGATTCATGCCGCCAATATGTATGCGCATAAAGGCTTTGATGTCACGATAGAAGCGGCACGGTTACTTGCTAACACATCGCCCAACATCCAGTTTTGTTTGCTTGGTGATGGTAAAGAGCGTGAAGCGTTAGAGCTTCAAGCGAAAGGAATCAGCAACGTTCACTTTGCTGGTAAACAAACGAATATGGGCGATTGGTTCGCAGCGGCCGATTTACTCGTTCATCCTTCCTATTCAGAAGGCTTAGGTTCGGTCATTTTAGAAGCAATGGCAGCCGGGCTCCCTGTTGTTGCAACGCGTGCTGGCGGGATCCCTGATATCATTGAGCATGGTGTCACTGGGCATCTTATTGAACCAGGCAATGCTAACCAGTTGGCGCAACGTATCGAGGACATCACACAGCAAGGCGCGCTTCTAGCGCACCTTATTGCCGGTAGCCTACAACAGGCAGTAGCATGTGATATTTCCCAAACCGCGCTTACTTATCAAACGCTCTATCAGAAAATCATCACTGAGCTTCGTTAACTAACAATGCCTGTCTGACCTCGGGGTAATGGTCAAGCAGCATCTTAAGCTGCCTATCGTTCCCACCTTGGCGAATGTTGGTCTGCGCTAATCCAATAGCACGATGCCGTTTTAAAGCAAACGATGGGTCGCTATATGGCACTTTCATGCACAGGCTACCTTGTCGAATTGCCATGACCTTTAGCCACAAGTCGTCTGCGCTCGGAGCGAGCTGCATGGATAATGACTGATCGAGTACATCAGGATGAAGTGATTGCGGTGGATATAAAATACCCTCGCAGCCAGTGAGCATCAGGTGATGACTGGGTGTAGAGAGGCTAGCGCAGTATTGCCAGCGTTTGTAGGGCCGCACTTCGCCACCTCGAGTCGTGATTTTGTGTCCTCGATGCCCATAAATATGGCCCGGATGATGGCGGCAAGTGCGAATCAACCCTTCAATCATACTGTGCGGATACAGCTCATCATCATCAACAGTCAATACATAGGCTTCGGGGACCAAATTTAAAGTGGGAATAATCTTTTTGTATGACTTGGTATTCTCGCAATATCTTACCTCTAGCCCGCGCTCACGTTGCCGCTTTAGCGAATGTGGCAGATTAACATCATTGTATTCCTTTTCGTCGAGCCAAAGAATAATGCGGTTTGGTGGGCAAGTCTGCTGCGCCAACGACTCGACGACGAGGTAGACCTCATGCACCTTTTCAGCAAACGAGGTCAAGCTAACAACTAACGGCGTATCAAAATACGCGTGATCGGAAACCAAGGAGCTTGTATCAGTAAGCATCTGCTGGTGAAGTTGTTCTTGGCGAAGACGCGTCGCGAAAATACTTTCAATGTCCCTTTGGTTGCGATGGCGCTGCTTACGCTCTCTGATGCTTTTCTCTATTTTTTTTAATATTCCCATGCTATTGCTGTAATTCGCTGCTAAATGGCGCTAACTCTAGCATAACTTAGTAATTGATTATCAGACCCAAGTGTCAAGGCGTGAGCTATTACCGACAATCAAATATCAACAAATTCCAATCAAGTCGTTATTATGGAAACTATCTATCAATAGGAGTTTCCCTGTGCGCTGGTTATACACATTATTACTCACGCTTGCTGCCCCTTTTTTGCTTGTCGGGCTTTATCGTAAACGGCCCGGTAAGCCGGCGATGGGGGAGCGCTGGCAAGAGCACTTTGGTCGCACACCCAACATTGAGGGGGCGCCGATTTGGTTGCATGCGGTTTCCGTGGGGGAGGTCCTCGCCGCCAAGCCGGTGATCAGTGCAATGCAACAAGCTTATCCCGATGTTCCTATCCTCATCACCACCACTACAGCCACTGGGGCCGAGCAGGCAATGCGCATCAAAGGTGTGAACCATCGCTATATGCCGGTTGATTTTCCGTTTGCGATTCGTGGTTTTTTACGTGCAGTCTCTCCAAGGCTATGCGTGATCATGGAGACCGAGCTTTGGCCCAATACTTTGCATCATGTCAGTCGTGCCGGTGTTCCCATTACGATCATTAATGCGAGACTTTCTGAAAAGGCATGCCACCATTATCAAAAAATTGCGCCGCTCTTTCGTGCCATGAGTCAGCATATCGATCTCATACTGTGTCAGCATACCACTGATAAAGCACGTTTTGCCGCACTGGGGGTCCCCGCAGAAAAACTAAGCGCAGTTGGGTCGGTGAAGTTTGATATCAAGGCGGTAAATCCTGATTTAGGCGCTGCGCTTCGTGACGCTCGCGGTGAACGCCCTTGCTGGATAGCGGCCAGCACCCATGCAGGCGAAGATGCCATCATGTTAGCCGCCCACCGTATTTTGCTACGTGATTATCCGGATGCTTTATTGATTATGGTCCCTCGCCACCCTGAGCGCTTTGATGATGTCTCGCAACAAGTCGCGGCTCAGGGCCTCAGTATACAAAGACATACTCAGGGCGAGGCGCTTGCCACGAGCACGCAAGTGTACCTTGGCGATACCATGGGTGAGATGATGATGTATCTCGCCAGTGCAGATGTGGTTGTCATGGCAGGGAGTTTTTTAGGCGCCAAAGTTGGCGGTCATAATCTGTTAGAGCCCGCTGCGCTCAGCAAACCCTTATTAACCGGACCCAGTTACTATAACTTCCAAGTCATTGGTGATGCGTTAATAGACGCAGGCGCACTGCAAGTATGTAACGATAGCCAAGATCTCGCGGCAAAGATTGGCGCTTTCTTTAATGCACCGCCACTGGCAGCGCAAGCAGGAAAAGCCGGTTTGGCGGTGGTCGAAGAAAACCGTGGCGCCGTTGAGCGAACCTTACAAGCACTCACCCCTTGGCTTCGACACTCGCACTGAGTGGCGACTACTTTCGAATATGATTGTAACCTTTTAAGACCGCAGCCCAATCCWCGGGCTGCCAGCGGATTTGGCGCTTCTCTTTTTCTTTTTTAAACGAGCGATGAAGGCGGGCAAGATTATCCTCTTTCCACTGTTCGCCATCACGCTGTTGGCACTTATCAAAATCAATCAGCCACAGTTTGCCTTTTCTATCACGAAGAATATTATGGATATTCAGATCAGAATGGCACACGCCAGCATCATGTAAACGACGCACCAAGCGGCCAATGGCGTGATAATCGTGAGCTAGCAAGCTGTTTTCGCTTAATATCGCCACCAAGTCACGGGCTCCTGGGACTTTTTCTACCAAGATATCGGCACGATAGGTACGGCCTGTCTTTACCGCACGAGCAGCGACGGGGCGCGGTACAGGGAGTTTTTTCTCGCGCAAATAAGCCAATAAGCGCAACTCCGCCCCGCAGCGCGTTTCCTCCCAGCCCGTAAACCAGTATTGGTCTTTCACCAATTTGCCGAACAGGCCGCCGCGATAATAATGCCGCAGTGCCATCTCCATTTTCGGGCTTCGGACAAAAAAGGTAACCCCTCGCCCTTTGGCCGAGCCGGTGACGGCAGCCTGTTGGTGCCAAAAATGAATATCAAAATACTGGCGCGGCTCCCCGACCACCAAGGTAGGATCGTACCAGATGCACTCGTTTTCGCGTTGCTCGACTTCTATACTCACGGTTTTTCCTGTTTACGCACTGACGCTGGCGCACATCAGTGTACCTTGCTCGCGGTTAGAATCACAGGCAAGGGCACGCAAGAGAGTCAGAACAATGCGCGCAGAACAAGGATTTGATAACCTCTTCCCAATACACGTTTTTAAGGATAAGCCAGTGACACAAAAACAACATACCCGCGTGATTTACCCGGGCACATTTGATCCGATCACCAACGGTCACTTGGATCTGATTGAGCGCGCGGCACGAATGTTTGACGATGTGATTGTGGGCATTGCCGCCAGTCCAAGCAAACAACCGCTTTTTGATCTGAATGAACGCGTCGCCCTGACGCAAACGGTCACCGCGCACTTATCCAATGTCTCCGTGGTTGGGTTCTCAGGATTACTGGTCAACTTTGCCAAACAGTACCAAGCCAACATTTTGGTCCGTGGTTTGCGTGCCGTATCAGACTTTGAGTATGAGTTTCAGTTGGCCAACATGAACCGGCGTTTAATGCCCGAGCTAGAGAGTGTCTTTTTAACCCCGTCGGAGGAACACTCTTTTATCTCTTCCACACTCGTCAAAGAAGTGGCTTTGCACGGGGGAGACACGCGAGAATTTGTGCACCACGAGGTACTCAAGGCTCTGAAAGACAAGCTGCAGGCAACGCCTTCATCCTAAAGGCTGGCATTGCGGGCAAAATACCGTTGCCCGCTGTCCAATTACGATACGCTCAAGCACAACGTCACAAGCCGGACAAGGCTGACCGGATTTACCATAAACACGCAGCGCTTGGGCGAAATAACCGGCTTTACCATCCGCTTGCGTAAAATCTTTAAGCGTGGTTCCTCCTTGAGTGATGGCGGCTGCGAGAACGGTTTTAATTTCGTTCACCAAGCACGCCGCCTCAGTCGCCGTGAGACTACCCGCGGGTCGCTTAGGGTGAATCCCCGCACAAAATAACGATTCGTTAGCGTAAATATTGCCTACCCCAACTACCACCGCGTTATCCATAATAAAGCTCTTCATCGCCATTTTTTTCCCTGTTGCTTTGGCTAACAGGTAGTCAGGGTCGAAAGCATCGGTTAATGGCTCGGGGCCCAATTTACCCAAAACGGAATGGGGCGTCTCACCGTCTTGCCACAGCCAGGCGCCAAAGCGGCGTGGATCATGATAACGCAGTAAGCGCCCATTACTGAGTGTCACATCGACATGATCGTGCTTCTCGGGCGCCAGTGACGTCGGTAGCACCCGCAAACTGCCTGACATACCCAAGTGGATAATCGCCGCCCCGACATCGGTTTCTAACAACAGATACTTGGCCCGACGGGTAACCCGGCGGATAACCTGCCCTTTAAGTTGCTGCAGCGCATCGGGAATCGGCCAACGTAACTTTGGCTGACGAATAGTAATATCGGTCACCGTTTGCCCTTCGACATACGGTATGATGCCTAAACGGCTCACTTCTACTTCCGGTAATTCTGGCATAGCAATGGCTCTGGATTATCACGATTTAGTTAGCGGGAAAAGATACCGACGATCAACAGACACCGCCAGCCATTGCCCCTGCTCATTTTGCATCAACCAAAATTGGGGCTGCTGATAATAAGTAATACGGATCGGCTCTTTGTCTGGACTACGGGTCAACTCAAGCGTACGGGGAGCGGTAAGTTGTGGGCGCAGTGACTGTAAGGTTGCTTCATCAACTTGGGTGCCTGCCAACCCTAGCCACCGCTGAGCCAGCTCGGTTGGACTGATCACTAACGGCTTATCCGTTTGCCAGCCATCCAAGGTACGGGTGAGCGTTAAATGCGCAAAGCGCAGTGATAACACCTCACTGCGTGAGTCCACCAGCGCAATGACGCCTTCAGGCATGGCATTTGATTGGCGCTGATGACGTAAATAATCGGGCAATAGCATTAAGCCAAAAAAAATCACGACTGAAAAAATCAGGATGTTGTTCCACGTCTGCCGTTTTAGCTTCATGTTTTCTCACCCAAGGCCGCTGTACGTATTTATCGCAGTATATACCCAAATACTGACGGATTTTAGTTATAAAAAAACCCAGCCGAAGCTGGGTCTTTTATCAAAGCATCGATCAAATTACTTGATTTTGGCTTCTTTATACATAACGTGCTTGCGAACTACAGGATCAAATTTCTTGATCTCGAATTTGCTAGGCATGTTACGTTTGTTCTTGTCTGTGGTGTAGAAGTGACCAGTACCCGCTGAGGATACTAGACGAATCTTCTCACGAACGCCGCTTTTAGCCATTCTCTAATTCCTCTTATACTTTCTCACCGCGGGCACGCATATCTGTCAATACAGACTCGATGCCTTTTTTGTCGATGATGCGCATACCTTTAGTGGATAGGCGCAGTTTAACGAAGCGTTTTTCGCCTTCTACCCAGAAACGATGAGTTTGCAGGTTCGGCAGAAAACGACGCTTGGTGGCGTTCTTAGCGTGAGAGCGGTTGTTACCAACTACAGGACGCTTGCCAGTTACTTGGCATACTCGTGACATGAAAGTCTCTCCAAAATCGTTTCGGCTCGATATCAACCTTGTCCGCAAGTCCTGCAACGTTAAGGTCAGGTCGAAGGTCAAGGCTATCAAAGGTGGCGCATTATACTAACTGAATTCACATTGCTCAAGTCCCGAGCAGATCCTTTTATGCGCTTTTTGATCGTTTTTTTCGCCAAAGGCGATCCTTAGGAGGATAACAACCAACCTCGTTCAGCGAACGATACCACATCTCCGTCCCCGACCACCAGATGATCTAACACGCGTACATCCACTAATGACAAGGCATTGGCGATTTTATCAGTGATATGTCGGTCCGCTTGGCTCGGTTCAGCGACCCCAGAAGGATGATTATGTGCCAAAATTAACGCAGCGGCATGAAGCTCTAATGCACGACGAACAATTTCTCGCGGATAAACACTGGCGGCATTGTGGGTCCCTTCAAATAATTGCTCATCGGCAATCACGCGGTGTTGGTTATCGAGAAATAACACATAGAAGGCTTCTCGTGGCCGATCGCGCAGTAACGTCGAGAGATAACGCCGAGTATGATCGGGGCTGGTCAGGGCATCCGTTTTACTTAACGTCTCTTTTAAATAACGACGGCTGAGCTCCAGTACCGCTTGCAGTTGCGCGTATTTCGCACTGCCTAACCCCTTACGCTGACAAAACGCCGTTTGATCGGCTCCCATCAGCGCACGCAACGAACCAAAGTCCGTTAATAAATGATCGGCCAGCGCAACCGCACTCATCCCTGTGACACCGGTGCGTAAAAATATCGCCAGTAACTCAGCATCCGATAAACTGTCCGCCCCACGTGCTAATAGACGCTCCCTTGGACGACAATCCAAGGGCAAAGTTTTTAAGCTCATTATTATCCCTCTTTGATTTTGTCGCCAGTTAAGACACGCGAGGGATCTCGCACAATCCTTTTTGAGCGGAACTGCGGCTCGCTCGCGATTTTCCCTTGATAAGCACTCAAGGGTTTCAACCGCTCAGTGCTTAGGTCGCATTCTACTTGGCTCACATCCCACGCGCTTTCCTTTGCGCTAACACACTTTTTGCACGGCGGATTATGGTATGGTTTCGCCATTCAAGCACAAACACACAGAGCATTATGGCCAATTCTTCAACACAGCCAGCCCAAACGCTGGCAGGTAAACGTATTCTGCTTGGCATGGGCGGTGGAATTGCCGCCTATAAGTGTGCCGATTTGACTCGTCGCCTGATCGAGCGTGGTGCCACTGTCAAAGTGGTAATGACACGCGCTGCTAAAGAATTTATCACACCGTTAACCCTGCAAGCAGTCTCAGGCCATCCGGTCTCTGATAGCTTGCTCGATCCAGCTGCTGAGGCTTCAATGGGGCATATCGAGTTAGCGAAATGGGCAGATTTAGTATTGATTGCCCCCGCTACCGCCGATTTAATCGCCCGTATTCACGCTGGGATGGGGAATGACTTGCTCACCACGGTGTGCTTGGCCACCGATGCACCGATTGCGATTGCCCCGGCGATGAACCAGCAAATGTATCGCGCTCACGCTACCCAAGCGAATATACAGGCCCTACGCACGCGCGGTTGCCTTATTTGGGGGCCGGATAGCGGTGCCCAAGCCTGTGGCGATGTGGGGCCAGGCCGTATGCTTGAGCCACTGGCCTTAGTGGCAGAGTGTGAACACTGGGCCGGCCCAAAACCGCTTACCAATAAACGGGTAATGATTACCGCCGGGCCAACCCGAGAAGCCCTGGATCCGGTTCGCTATTTGTCGAATCACAGCTCTGGAAAAATGGGCTATGCCTTGGCCGAGGCCGCCGCCAGTTTGGGGGCCGAAGTGACCTTGATTTCCGGTCCGGTTGCATTAAGCACGCCCACCGGTGTCGCGCGCGTGGATGTCACCACGGCCCAACAAATGCATGATGCTGTGCATGCCTCTATCACCGAGCACGATGTCTTTATCGGCTGTGCCGCGGTCGCTGACTACCGTCCACAAACGATGGCCGAGCAGAAGATGAAAAAGCAGGCAGATAAAGACACGATGACCGTTACCATGGTGAAAAACCCCGATATTATTGCCTCGGTCGCCAACTTAACCCAGCATCGCCCATTTACGGTCGGTTTTGCCGCCGAAACCCAGGATGTTGCAGCCTACGCACGTGATAAACTCACCCGCAAAAAGCTCGATATGATTTGCGCAAATGATGTGTCTCACGCCGATCAAGGCTTTAACAGTGATCATAATGCCCTGCACCTATTCTGGTCTGACGGTGACAAAGCGCTCCCCCTTGCGGATAAACCGACGTTAGCGCGTAGCGTAATTGCACACATTCACACGCGCTATTTGCAACGATCGATAAAAGAATAAGGGAGAAACCCAGCACACCGGAGCCCTTAGCTCCGGGTGAAAAACAAGTTCAAAAGCGTGCGCCATGGCTACGCTTTTTGCTTTTAATACAGAGACCTCGTCGCTAAGATAAGAGGAAAGCGTCACACTCGGCGGCACCTCTCCATGATGCCTCCTTTAAACGTCGCCAGTGTGATAGATAAAAAGACAAAGGAATCGCATCCATGGCAGCCCCGAAAAAAAGTAATCGCCGCGAAGAGATCCTCCAAGCGCTCGCGCAGATGCTGGAGTCAACCCAAGGCAGCCAGCGCATCACCACCGCCAAGCTCGCCGAGCAAGTCGGGGTGTCAGAGGCCGCGCTTTATCGTCATTTTCCCAGTAAAGCACGTATGTTTGAGGGCTTGATTGAATTTATCGAAGACTCGCTCTTATCCCGCATCAATCTCATTATTGAAGAAGAAAAGGACACCTTGGTTCGTCTCAAGTTGATTCTGCAATTATTGCTGGTGTTTGGTGAACGTAACCCAGGGCTGACACGCATCATGACAGGCCATGCGCTGATGTTTGAGCAAGACAGGCTACAAGCGCGCATCAACCAGCTTTTCGAGCGCGTTGAAGCACAGCTCAAGCAAGTATTACGTGAGCGTCGCTTGCGCGAAGGAAAGGGCTTTCCTTTAGATGAAGCCGTGCTTGCCAGTCAGCTTATTAGCCAAGTGGAAGGCGGCTTTTGTCGTTACGTACGCTCATCGTTTAAGCAGCTGCCAACCGCGAATTTTGAACAATACTGGCAACTGCTGACCAATCAATTGCAATGAGCGGTGTTGGCTGCAACGCAAATGGGCGCAATGCAATGGGCGCAATGCAATCGGCGTCGTTCAACGAGCGCAATGCAACTGGCTACATCTATAACGCTAGCCAGCTGCATGCACGTTGCTTAAATGCCGTAGTTCGCTTGGTACCCTTTCACCGCGGCTAACTGCGCCGGATCCGCTTGGCTTTGTTCTAAGTAAGCGACTAAGTCAGACAAACTAATGATAGAGACGACTTGGCAACCAAAGTCACGCTCCACTTCTTGGATCGCCGATAACTCACCTTGGCCGCGCTCTTGGCGATCAATTGCCACCAAGACACCCGCCAGTTGTGCGCCTTGCGCCTGAATCAGTGTCATGGACTCGCGAATCGCGGTGCCGGCGGTAATCACATCGTCCACTAACATTACTCGACCTGCGAGTGCACTGCCTACCAAGTTGCCACCTTCGCCGTGGTCTTTAGCCTCTTTGCGGTTAAAACAATATGGCGTATCCACATCATGATGCGCCGCGAGCGCCACCGCTGTGGTGGTCGCAATGGGGATCCCTTTATACGCCGGGCCAAACAGCACATCATAATCTATGCCTGCATCCATCAACGCCGCGGCATAAAATTCACCCAGTTTTGCCAAATCGCGCCCGGTATTAAACAACCCCGCATTAAAAAAGTACGGGCTCTTACGCCCCGACTTCAGGGTAAATTCGCCAAACTTCAAAACCTGCCGCTCAAGGGCAAACTCAATAAACTGGCGCTGATAGGCTTTCATGCAGTCCTCTCTTGCTGTCTGTGATTATTATCGGGCGTTCGCGACGCGCGCCCATCTCAGGTTAATAGATAAAAAAATAGCCCCCAAGATGGGAGCCATTGCAATAGGATTATTCGGCCAGGGCCGATTTTTGCGCGACGACAATGTCATCAATGCCCTTACTGGCCAGTGCCAACATGGCATTGAGCTCATCGGGCGTAAACGGCTCAGCTTCTGCCGTGCCTTGCACCTCAATCATGCGGCCATCTTCGAGCATCACCACATTCATGTCGGTATCTGCCGCTGAGTCTTCCACATACTCGAGATCGCAAATCGGCGTTTGTTGATAAATGCCCACCGACACCGCAGCCACGTGGCCACGCATTGGATTCGCAGCAAGCTTGCCGTTACGCACTAACGCATTAAGCGCGTCCGCCAGTGCCACACTCGCCCCCGAAATAGACGCCGTACGTGTGCCGCCGTCGGCTTGAATCACATCACAGTCAACCGTAATGGTGCGCTCACCCAATGCTTTTAAATCGACCGCGGCGCGCAAACTGCGGCCAATCAAACGTTGGATTTCTACCGTGCGGCCACCCTGCTTACCGTTTGACGCTTCACGGCGATTACGGGTGTGGGTCGCACGTGGCAACATGCCATACTCGGCGGTCACCCAACCTTGGCCCTTGCCTTTCAAAAAGCGTGGCACGCCCTCTTCGATCGTGGCATTACAAATCACCTTGGTATCACCAAAGCATACCAACACAGAGCCTTCTGCGTGGGCCGTGAAACCGCGGGTAAAGCTAACGGGACGAATTTGGTCGAGTGCTCTTCCACTTGGGCGCATGCAAGTTACCTTCATTGACTGACAGAATGTGGACGCGATTATACGTGTTTCTCCGCCCGCTTGCGATCCCTGTCCGCCCAACAGACCAAGACAGCTGACGCAAGAAGAGCAGATGCGTATACTCTTCATTATTCACTCTTAGCACACAAAAGCAGGTACACATGATCCACAGTATGACCGCCTACGCGCGACAAGAACTCAAGGGCGATTGGGGCAACGCGGTTTGGGAAATCCGCTCCGTCAACCAACGCTACCTTGAAACCTATATCCGCATGCCTGAGCAGTTACGTAGCCTCGAGCCTGTAGTGCGCGAGCGTTTCCGTAAGCGCCTCGCCCGCGGCAAAGTGGAATGTAACCTGCGTTTTGACACCTCCCAGGCAAGCCAAGACAAACTCACCATCAACGAAGGCTTGGCCAAACAAGTCATTGACGCCGCACAGTGGGTCAAGGATACCGCGGGCGAAGGCAACATTAACCCGTTTCAGGTATTAAACTGGCCGGGCGTGATGGAAGCGCCGGAGCAAGATACCGATGAGTTGCACCGTGTATTACTCGCCGGTTTAGATGAAGGGCTAGAGGCTTTTGTGGCGGCCCGGGCCAGCGAAGGCGACAACATGAAAGTGCTGATTGAGCAGCGATTGGATGCGATTAGCGCTGAAGTGATCAAAGTGCGCGAAAAAATGCCCACCGTGATTGAGTGGCAGCGTGAACGTTTAACCACACGTTTTGAAGAAGCCAAAGTAGAGCTCGACCCAGCTCGCGTTGAGCAAGAAATGGTGATGCTGGCACAAAAAGTCGATGTGGCCGAAGAGTTAGACCGCCTCGACTCACACGTTTCAGAAGCGCGCAAAATCCTCAAAAAAGGCGGCGCCTGCGGCCGACGCTTGGACTTTATGATGCAAGAGTTCAACCGCGAAGCCAACACCCTCGCCTCCAAATCGATCAGCACCGAAATCACCGCCTCCGGCGTCGAGCTCAAAGTGCTCATCGAACAAATGCGCGAGCAGATCCAGAATATTGAGTGATCAATAGCGGTTCGCGGCGCTTAACTATCAGTCATATAAAGACAGCTCGGCTCTACATGTCGGGTTGTTTTGTATCGCCTATAGCGTTATGCGAGTAGGCCCCTTTGCGGGAGCGGTAAAGCAAATCTGTATTAACTGCTTGTGTTATCCCGCTTTTCACTGTTTTGACTCATTTTTTGGATTTTTAGGCTGAGCCCGCACCACGCGAATACCGCAGTAAAAAATAGCCAGAGCCCAATCAATGCCCACATATTCTCAGTCATAGCTTGCTCTACCCTCCCACATTATTCATCCAACCAGTGTCTACAAAAGATTCGCCATCCCCTAGCCTACCGCCAGCTTCGCCGCTTGCTGCCACATAAAGTTTGGCATCGGAGTGGCTAGCTCCCACGTAATATCCATCGGCTGAGAGCCGGTGTGTGAGATATAATTCACTTCGCCAAAATTCACAAACCCCATGGTACGCCCGAATTCATCTTTAGTTTGCTCACGTACAAACAAAAACAGGCGCTTCCCTATCTTTTGATGTTGAATGTAATCTTTGCCGCGGCCTTTATCAGGGCGCGAGCTGTTTTGCGACTGCCAGTGAAAGCGTGACGCGTTAATCGCATAATCGTGATACATGGTCGTCGGGGAAAATTGCTTTTCATTTTTATCCAAGGTGACAAATAACAGTTCGATGTTTTGATCTTTAAGCGCATAGAGCCCCTCTCGTGCAGGTGGCTGCCGCTCCAACGTGGTAGCGCCAAACCCAACTAGAATTTGCTCACGCGCATATCGAGCATGAAGTCGCAATGGCACATCAGGCAAATCGTCCATCCTTAACTGCTCGTGCTTGGTTTGTGACAGTTTCCAGTCCAACACATCCATTAATTCTGCTTTGATGCCCAGCCGCCTTAACGCGGCAAAGCTTTGCGTAATGGATGAAAAGCCAAGAGCTGGCCCTGTTTGTTGCCAAACATCATAATGGCACATGAGTCGATGCCGTTCGTTACCCGTATCAGGCGCAAAGTCTGTTTGGCAAAGCTGCTTTAAAAACTGTAGATACGCATGATCATCAGTGGTTAAAATCCGCTGAAAAATCGCCTTCTTGATTGTTTTAAGTGCACTTTCATCAACAGAAGCATCATTGATCTGTAGATCTGCTTTGAACACCAATTCTGACCAGCAGCCTCGCTTGTATAGTTCGTTCAAATCAATATGCGGATACAAGGTTAGAAAGTTCGCAAGCGTCAGCGGCAGATGGGTGTGCTGAGGATATTGCCGAACCATTGCCACTAAGGGCCTTAGCTTTAACGACGCTTTGCTAATGTTATCCAATACCATTTCTTGGGTGCGCTTAGTAAGCTCAATTCGACAGCCCAAAGGCGCATGGGGGAAGCCTTGTTCAATCTCATGGTTAATCGCTCGAGCGCTCTTACCCACCAGCGCCCGAAACTTGTTTGCAAAGTCATACTCGGGACGCGAATGACCGACAAAGTCGAGGACGGTGCAGCACTCTTTGCCCTCGGCTAACCGTAAACCGCGGCCTAGCTGCTGAAGGAAAATGGTTAAACTCTCGGTGGGACGCAGAAACAATAAGGTATCTACTTCAGGGATATCGATCCCCTCGTTGAAAATATCAACCACACAAAGCACATTGATCTCACCGGCGCGCAGCGATTGCTGCTTTCGCTGGCGTTCATGCCGATTGTCGCTAGTCAACACATCCGCCTTAAGCCCTTGCAGTGAAAACTGTTGAGCCATGTATTGAGCGTGTTCTTTACTCACACAAAAAGCGAGTGCTTTCATACGGCTAAGATCCGTGATGATCTCGTTCATGCTGAGTAATATCTTATCCACCCGGGCTTGGTTGGAGGTATAGAGGTTAGTCAGCTGTGCAATATCATAGCGGCCACGCTGCCAAGGAATGGTCCTCAGATCGGTATCATCATCAATACCAAAATATTGGAATGGGCAAAGATGACGACGATTAATCGCCTCTGGCAACCGAATCTCAGCCGCAATAACGCCACCAAAATCCGCGAGAATATCGCCGCCATCGTGACGCTCGGGTGTCGCCGTCAGGCCCAGTAGTATTGACGGTGAAAAGTAGTGCAAAACCGCTCGATAACTGCTCGCGGCAATATGATGCACTTCATCAATCACAATGTAGTCATAGTAATCGGCCGTCAAGTTGAGCGTATCGAGCTGGTTGTTCAATGTTTGAATCGAGACAAACAACTGGCGGTAATGATCTGGCGTGTGACCACCGACCCACAGCTCACCAAAGGAGCTGTTGCGTAATACTCCCCGATAAGCCGCGCGCGCCTGCTTAAGGATTTCTTCACGATGAGCYACAAATAAAAAGTTGGCATCAGGGTGGATTTTCAAAAAACGGGCAAAATCAAACGCAGAAATCAGTGTCTTACCTGTCCCTGTTGCCGCCACCACTAAATTGCGAAAGCGCTGATGCGTCTGACGCTCAACCGTCAGCTGCTCCAGAATTTCATGTTGGTGTGGGAAAGGAGAGAGATCGAAGAAAAACGTAGTACCATCTTCTTCGCCACCACGCTGCTGCCGAAGGGCCTGATTCAGTTTGTCGGTACTTTTTACATCTCCGTCAAACCGCTCAAATTCATTCGACGCCCAATACGTTTCAAAAGTGCTGAGTGATTTATTGATAATATGGGGGATTTCTTGCGAGGTGATTTTAAGGTTCCACTCCAACCCATTCGTCAGTGCAGAATGTGAAAGGTTTGAAGACCCGATATAACCGGTGTGATAGCCGGTCTCGCGTAAAAACAAATAGCTTTTTGCATGCAGACGTTCACGCTCGGTATTGTAGCTTAACTTCACCTCGGTATTGGGTAGACTGGCTAAATACTCCACCGCTTTCGCGTCTGTCGCGCCCATGTATGACGTAGTGATGACCTTTAACTCGCGACCACTGCGGGTAAATTCTTCCAGCTCTTTACGAAAAATTCTTATCCCCGCCCACTTGATGAATGATACCAACCAATAGATTTTGTCTGCGGATAAAATCTCTCTTTTCAGCTCTGACTCCAATGAAAGACCCGCATTACTGCCACAAAAAAGCTCACTTTGCGTTAAGCCGGTGAGTGGGAAAATATCTTGCACATAGCGCGCTAAATCAGATGCTATCGGGTTTTCAAACTCATAAAGGGCCGTCAGGATTTTACCCTGACTCGCGAGCAAATTATCGTCGATAATGTCTTTATCGTGGATCTGGGTTTTCAGCCACAACAAGAATTGGTTGGATAGTGTGATTTGCTGCGCTAGGCGATCGTCACTGGCAGGCACGGCGTCGAGCACATGGTGCAAAACATGCGATAAAAAGCGAGACAACCAAACTGACGCCTCGTTGCTGGTAAGCGTCCGCTCGCCAACATAGAATCGCTCTCGATCAATACGGCTCTCAATAAGCTGCGTTACCAGCTGCTCGTAAATTCCGATCTGCTGCATTTTTTCCTTCCACGCTATAAGCCTGCATCACCTTACAAACCACGGATTGTAGGCGTTATGAAAGGATCACTTTTCTATACTTTTCAAACAATAGCAACAAAGAGTTAAGTCACACTCTCGTCTGAGGTCTACACAAAGTGACTTCACAGGTAACAATGTGTAGACCTAAAGGCGGGCATAAAGGCTTTCAACCAATCAAAATTCAACGATATTTTTTGCTAACAACACTGGGTCTGCCTGGGGTGGACCCAATCATTTAAGCAAATCACTCAAGCGATTTAACAATGCTTTACGACGGCTATTAGCTGCCACAAACCGCTTAAACCGCTGATCAAAGGACGCAGTGACGCGCTCTTTATGCGGCTGGGTGAGCTGATAAAGCCTATCCAATGAGTCTAGAGTCTGCCAAAGCAACAGCAATTGGCGAAAGGAAATTTGCCCAGTCAGCTCAAGCTTTTGCTGATGAAGCACCCCCGATGTTGGATATCCAACTACTGGGGGTTACCTCATTTTTACCAGAGGGGCCTGGGCGTGTACTTAACTCACCGCTTCAGGCTTTTTTTCGGCCACCGGTTGCTCGGCACGGCGCTTGTGTTTGCGGTATTTAGGATGGGTGATCGGAATGGCAGAGAGTAGCGTTTGGGTGTACTCGTGCTGCGGCTGGTGGTAGACGGTTTCGGTCGGCCCTTCTTCCACCACATGACCAAAGTACATCACCGCCACCTTATCGGAGATATGACGGACCACCGATAAGTCGTGCGAGATAAAAATCATCGCCAAGTTCATCTCTTGCTGGAGTTTCAACAACAGATTAAGAATTTGTGCCTGCACCGACACATCCAAAGCGGAGACCGACTCGTCACAAATTAGCAGTTTCGGTTTGAGGGCGATCGCCCGGGCAATACCAATCCGCTGCCGCTGACCGCCCGAAAACTCATGCGGGTAGCGGTTTACCGCATCGTGGGGCAAGCCGACTTTATCCAACAGCTCAAGCACCCATTGGCGACGCTCTTTCGCGGTACCAACATTGTGAATAATAAAGGGCTCTTCTAAGATCCCGCCGATGGTATGACGCTGGTTGAGCGACTCGAGCGGGTCTTGAAAGACAATCTGCATGTCTTTACGCAGTGACCGCATCTGACGTGGCGACAACGGGGTGATGTCTTTACCTTCAAAGAAGATCTTACCCTCGGTGGGTTCAAACAACTTGAGTATGGTACGACCCAGGGTACTTTTGCCACACCCCGACTCCCCCACCAGCCCAAGTGTTTCACCTTGTGACACCGACAACGATACGCCATCGACGGCTTTAATGGTGTAGCCTTGACGAAGCAGGCCTTTGCCGGAGACAAAATACTGCTTCAGATTTTCTACTCTGAGGACTTCCTTGCTCATCGCGTTCTCCTGCAACTATGTCGATGATGGCGCTGCATCAAAGTCTTCCAACGGGCGAATATCAATCATCTGCTTGGGTTGGTGAGTACGCCCCGGCATTAACCCCAGCAAACGCTTGGTATACGGATGGGCGGGGTTGTCAAATAAAGTAAAAATATCGGCCCGTTCGCGAATTTGGCCATCGTACATCACCGCCACGTCGTCACACACCTCGGCGACCACGCCCAGATCGTGGGTGATAAAAATCACCGCCATGCCGGTTTCTTCTTGCAGCTCGTTAATCAAGTCCAAAATCGAGGCCTGCACCGTCACATCTAGGGCGGTGGTTGGCTCATCACATATCAAGATATCGGGCTTACAGGCCAGTGCCATGGCAATCATGACCCGTTGGCGCATCCCACCAGACAGGTTGTGCGGATACTCATTGAGACGCTTTTCAGGCAGTGGGATTTTTACCTTGTTCATCATATCCAATGCGCAGGCATACCGGGCTCTTTTATCCAGCTCCGGGCGGTGCAACATCAAGACTTCATTGATTTGCCGACCAATGGTATGCACAGGGTTCAGCGCCGTCATTGGGTCTTGAAAGATAATCGAGATCCGATTACCGCGCATTGCATAGCGCTCTTTGGCGGGCAAGGTCACCAAGTCTGTCCCGCGATACAGAATCTCGCCGCCGGTCACTTGCCCATAGGGTTTAGGCAGCAAGCCCATAATTGACATCGCAGTAACACTTTTGCCACTGCCCGACTCGCCGACCAAGCCGAGCGTGCGCCCGGCTTTTACTTCAAAGCTCACCCCGTGAAGTACCTCACGGGGGCCATCGTCAGTGGTAAAATTAACGGTCAAATCCTTAACCGAAAGAATGACATCCTGGGTCATAAGCGCCTCTACAGCTTGTATCTGTCATCAATGATGGTCACCGGCTCAAAGGCTTTATCGTCGTCCATGGCCTCTTCGGTGGCGTCTTTCATCTCTTCATCAATCCAGAAGGTGCCAAAGCCCATCACGCGGCCGCTGGTGACCATGTTTTCGGTRCGCTTGGTCATCGCGTTATCTGGGATTTGCACATAACGCCAAAAACCTTGACGCACATAGGGCACCATGTACCCCGGTACAATCACACTGGCTTCTGAGATTTTGGCGCGGATTTGATGCGACAGCTGATACTTTTTCGCCGTATCAAACTCGCTTTTATAGGCCATGATCAGCTTATCCAATGCCGGTGAGCTGTAGTTAGAGTGGTTGTTTGTTTGCGTTTTATTAGCGTTATCCGAGTGGAAGTACTCCCAATAGGCCGGAATTTCCGAGGTACCCATATTAAGAAAGGCCAACTGATGCTTTTTCTCGAGTACGTATTTAAACGCCGATGAGCCATCGACCAAGTTAATAGTAAATTCCAGCCCTGCTTGCTTGGCCTGCTCTTTTAAGTAAGCAATGCGTGGTGTGTGCTGCTGATACCCATAAGTAATCGCGAAGCTTAAACGCTCGCCTTTGTCATTGACGCGAATACCATCGGCACCAACCTGGTCAAAGCCGGCTTGTTCGAAATGGCTGATCGCTTTTTTAGGATCAAACGCTGGCGGTGTTGCACCATCATTGTCGTATTCACCATGACCAAAGCCCATTGCATGCGGTTTACGCGAGTAATCGCCACGGGTGATTTTTTCAATCATGCCGTCAAAATCGGTGGCATAGAGAATCCCTTTGCGTACATTGATATCATCCAGCATTGGCATGGCCGAGTTCATCCACAAACCGCCCGCGCCAACCGGCACTTCGTTATACCCCCAGAACTTGGTGATATAGCCTTTTTTATAAGGTTCAGATTGGGTTTTTTCATGCCAGATATCTGGAAGAACCAAATCGAACACATCCAAATTGCCCTTTTCAAAATGCTTCATGGCAATGTCGTTATCGCGGATCACGCGCATTCGAATACGCTCAACATTGTAACGATTTTGGTAATAGGGGTTGGTATAACCCCACCAATCGTCTACATGATTAAAGGTGAGTCGGCGTCCTTTTTGCACACGGCCCAGCTCATAAGGCCCCATGGTGGGCTCGGCCTTAAAGTTATAGCGGCGCACATAGTCATCAGCAATGCCGTCTTGGTTTTCATCTTTGCGCGGATTAGCGTAAAAATGCGCAGGGCGCGGAATTAAGCTTCCTAAGGTATACATTAATTCTTCTTGGTTTTTCTCTACTGCACTCGATATGGCCACAGTATGGGCGTCGATTTTCTCCACGCTACCAATGGTGTTGGTGTAATAGTCGTTATACCAAGGGGCAACAATGTCTTTAGAGCGATAAAACTGCATCATAAACACAAAATCATCGGCGGTCATTGGTTCGCCATCTGACCAAGTCGCTTCTGGGTTAAGCTTAAAATAGATGGTTTTGTTGTCGTCACTAAATGCCCACTCGTTGGCCAAATCCGGGATCCATTCCAGTGTATCTGGGTGGCGCTTTACCAGTGAGGGCATTTCATCAAGAAAGTAACTGCGCAGGCCTGAGTTTGAATCCGGCCCCACAGTGCGTAATGTCTGCGGAAAACTCTGCAAATGGGTACGCAGTGTACCGCCGCGCTTGGCGTCGGGAGAGCCGATTTTGGGGGCATCCCAGTTAGTTTGCCAATTGAGATTTGCAGGCAATTCCGCCGCCCAGCCGCTGAGGCTAAACAAGGAAACGGAGGTAGCAAGGATCAGTTTTTTCATCGTGATGTCCTTATCTTGATGCACACATTGCTTGTTATATTTAAAAATTGTTGGTTGTATTTAAAATCAGTCATAACGGGTGAACTTTTTYGGATCAAACGCGGCTCGGACCGCTTCCCCAATAAAGGTCACCATCACCAACACCAACACCAGAGACGACACCACAGAGGCAACAATCCATGGCGCATCCAGATTTGATTTACCTTGCTGTAACAGCTCGCCCCAACTTGGCGTCGGTGGCATCAGCCCCAAACCGAGATAATCCAGCGCCGTTAACGCGGTAATATTGAGGGCGATGGTAAAGGGCGCCAAGGTCACAATCATCACCATGGTGTTGGGCAAAATATGGCGAAACAGGATCCGGCTAGTAGAGGCACCCAATGCACGCGCCGCCATCACATAATCACGCGACGATTCTTTGTACGTCATGGTGCGCATATACCAGGTAATCGCCATCCAGCCGAATAGCACATTAATCGCGACGAACAGGGCAAACGTGGGTTGGAGAATCGAGACTAGAATCATGATCACGTACAAAAACGGCACCATCGACCAAACCTCGATAAAGCGTTGGAAAAACAAATCAAACTTACCGCCCCAAAATCCCATCGCACAGCCCACGGCGGTGCCAATCGCATAAGACGCAGCCATGGTCAGTAACGCAAAGCCCATGGCAATACGAAAGCCGTATACCAAGCGGGCGAGAATGTCGCGGCCGATATCATCAGTACCGAGATAATGCTTGTCTGCGGCACTTGGCGCCGTGGGCGGAAAGTCGCCACTAAAGTCTTGCTCAAGCGGGTTCCACGGCACCAGAGGCATGACTACATAATTGTCGCCACTTTGTGCCTCGAAAGCTTTATCGAGCTGACGATAATTGACTTCGCTGGTGCCTACTTGGCCAAAGTCGCGCGCTAAATACACATCGCTCATCACAGGGAAGTAATAGTTGCCGTCGTATTTGACCATTAACGCTTTACTGTTGATCAACAGCTCGGCAAATAGCGACAGCACCAACATGGTGGTCAAGATCATAAACGACCAGTAACCACGTTTAATTTGCTTAAAACTGCGGATTTTCTTTTGAGTTAAAGGGCTAATCGTCAACATATCAAGATCCAAACTTCACGCGAGGGTCAATCAAGGCAACACAGATATCAGAGATGATATTGCCCGCCAGCAGTAATAGCGCATTGATGGCAACAATCCCCATCACCACCGGATAGTCACGCTCCATAATCGATTCATAGCCGAGCAAACCAATGCCGTTGATGTTAAAAATCACCTCAATCAAAAATGCACCGGTCATAAAGAACAACAACGAGTTGCCAAAATGGCTAGCAATCGGGATCAAGCTGTTGCGCAGCGCATGTTTGCGCACCGCCGAGCGGAACGGTAACCCTTTGGCAATGGCGGTGCGGATATAATCCGCGGAGAGGTTTTCCATCAGGTTGTTTTTCATCGTCATGGTCAAAGTGGCAAAATCACCAATCAGATAACAAATCAGCGGCAGTACCGCATGCCACATCACATCTTTGGCGCGTTCCCAAAAACTGGTCGCGTCGTAGTAAGCATCGCCCACAAAGCCCCCCATCGGGAACCATTCGAGGTGATAGCTAAATAAGGTGATCAGCAAGACCCCCACCACGTAACCCGGCAGGGCAAAACCAATAAAGATAAGTACTGAGGAGGATGAATCAAACACCGAGCCGTGCTTGAGGGCTTTGTAATAGCCAAGCGGAAGGGAGATAAAATAACTGATAAAGAAGGTCATCCCGCCATAAAACAGCGACACCGGCAGGCGCTCGGCAATCATATCCGCGACCGGCTCGTAATAGCGCGTCGACTCACCTAAATCAAAATTGGCCAACTTTCCTAACCAATCCATATAGGCTTCAACGACGGGTTTATCGAGACCATAAAAGGCGCGCAAATCGTCCATTTGCGCTTCCGACAAGGCCGAGCTATCTCCTGCACGTTGCAAGCTCGAGCCGCCATCACCTTGTGCTTGCATTTGGGTCATCATTCGCTCAACCGGCCCGCCAGGCACAAGGCGCGTGATACCGAAAATCAAAATGGTGATCCCAAGAAACGTCGGTATCACTAAAAGAAACCGACGTATAAAGTACGACAGCATAGTCCACTACTCCCTGTTGACTGTCTAGACTCAACGACATCTTAACGAGCCGCTTTATTAGTCTATGGTATCGAGTTGTCAGTGCCATCCTAGGCATCGTGGGGCTCACCCCTCATGACACATGATACTTAAGGTTTCTATATTTATCTTGATTTATCACCACGATCAACGGTCCATATCCGTGTGGCCTGATTTTTTTTCTCTTTCGATAGCAGGCACTTACAAATCAAAAAAAACAACATTCATTCACATGACAATAAAATTACAGAATATGACAAACTCATCAATTGAGMTTTTGCTCTAGAAGTTTACGCAAAAAAGGCGCATAAATTTGCGTAGACGCTATAGATACAGTTGCCAAATCAATGTCATTTTTTTAGCTAATGTCGTTTTTTTTGTTAACCAGTGTCAGTTTAAATCTGGAATCACTACTTTTCCGCTGAACGTATGAACGCCACTATTACCGATGCACGCATTAGATAGATTATGCGGCAACAAACCCAACAATGTTAAATAGTTGTATATTCTTTAAATTCATTCATCACCAGCATATCCACTTACCGTAAAGCCCAGCACACTCATCCTGCACCACATGAAACAATTATCTAACAATAAAAAGAAGACTAGTTATATAGACATGCTTATACGCTAAAAATTAAAACAAAACACCAAAATAAACGAAATTAACCGTGACAGCGCGGATAGAGGGTGTCGCTGTCACTTGTTTGACGCCTAGACGAAACATTCGGTATATCTGGCTGTCACGCGCTCAGGGATAAGAGCAGTACTGGGGATACGCGCTGGCGAAATAGTCAAATGACAGGGAGCAATTAAGGATGAAGATAAGAACAACGGCACTGTCTGTTGCCATTGGTCTGGCAGTGGGATCAGTCACATTCGCCTCAACCGCCATCGCGGACGAGTCTCAAGAACAAGCACAAGAGCTGCAGAAGCTGAAAGTCACGGGATCGCGGATCGCAACAACCTCGCTGGAAGGTCCCAGCCCTGTTGATATCTATACGAGTGAAGATATCGCCGAGATGGGCGCGACGAGTGTTGATGACGTTCTGCGCGGGCTGCCTCAAAACGGCAGCGGCAGTTACGGTAATAGTTTCACCAATAGCTTCGCGGCCGGTACCTCCGGCGTATCTTTGCGTGGTTTGGGTCCAAGTAGAACGCTCGTGCTGCTTAATGGACGGCGTATCGCCAACTATGCATTTGGCCAAAACCTTACCGATACTTTTGTCGACCTAAACAGTATTCCATTGTCAGCTGTTGAGCGCATTGATGTGCTTAAAGACGGCGCGTCTGCTTTATATGGGTCAGATGCCATTGCAGGCGTTATTAACGTCATTCTTAAGAAGGATTATGAAGGGCTGGAGTTAAAGACAAAAACAGGCATCACATCAGAAAAAGATGGTGAAGAGCTTTCTGCAACCATCACTGGCGGTAAAAATGTAACAGACGATACCAATATCATGTTCTCGGTAAATCTCGTAAGCAAAGGTTCAATTGCTCGAGAAGACCGCAAGAATACCGCATCGGCAGATTTAAGCTCGCGTGGGGGATATGATTGGCGATCGAGCATGGGTGTGCCCGGTACCGTGTATGATATCGATGGTAATAAATTGGACGATCTCTGTTCAGATTTTACCAAAGATTGTAAATATGATTTTGCATCTGAAGTTATAATGGTCCCAGAAAGCGATCGAATCAGCGTTATCACTGCTGTTAATCACGATCTCTCCATAGATACTAGCACGTTTTTTGAGGCAGCCTATAACCGCGTGCAAACTACTACAGTCTCGGCACCAACACCAGTATCGCACCGCGGTGATGATGCAATCACTGTGTCCAGTTCAAATAGTAACAACACTTACGGTGAAGATGTCAAAATTGGCCATCGCATAACCGCAGCACCCAATCGAGTCAACGAAACAACTACAGATTCATGGCGATTTGTTACGGGGGCTGAGGGCTATACTTCATTGTTTGATCGTGAAGCAAGCTGGAACACTGACGTTGGTTATCATATCACTGAAACAGAAACCATCAGCTCTGGCAGCATTAACCAAACTGTATTTCAGCAGTTGATTGATAATGGAACCTACAACCCATTCACAGATAAAAATTCTGCGGCATCTGTTGCGCCCGCAGTGATGTCTACTAAACGAGATGGCAAATCGGAGATTGGCTTTTTCAATGCAGATATGAGTCTCCCTGTCTACGCGCTGGACAGTGGCGATATTCAAGCGGCACTCGGTGTTGAGTTACGCTACGAATCGGCAGAAGACAATCCCGATCCAAATGCCAGCCAAGTCATTGGCTCAGGCTCAACATCTTATGAAGGCGACCGTACTGTCTCCGCTGCTTATACCGAGTTCATGCTCCCTGTCCATGAAGACATTGAAGTGCAACTTGCCGGTCGGTTTGAGCACTATGACGACTTTGGTAATGCCTTTAGCCCTAAAGTCTCAGTGCGCTATCAACCTAGCGATATAGTGGTCTTTCGCGGCTCGTACAGTGAAGGCTTTAAAGCACCGACCTTGCCAGAAATTCACAGCTCCTCAACCTCACTACAATTCGTTAAGGATGGAAACAAGGGATTTGAGCAACGCGAAGTTATATTTTCAGGTAATCAAAACCTAGATGCTGAAAAGTCCGAATCGTTTAACTTTGGTGTGGTTGTTGAGCCATTAGAAAACTTATCCTTGGGTGCCGATTTTTATCGTATCACCAATACCGATAAAATCGGGTCGTTATCTAGTCAAGATCTTGTCGACAACGGAAGTGACCTTGTTGAGAGAGACGCCGCTGGAAATATAGTCCGCATTCAAAATGGCTATTTAAACTTAGCGAAACAACAAGTCCAAGGTGTTGATGGCAATATTGACTATATGTTTGACACCCAAGAGATGGGGTCGTTTGGTATGGGGCTCCAAGGGAGCTATATCGATTCCTTTAAAGTGTCTGATACCAATGGTGTTTTATCAGAAACAGCAGGTAAGGATACGGGAGGCGTACAAGGCGGCGGCCCTCGCTTTAAAGGGAACGCGACACTGGCGTGGACGCAAGGTGATATCAAGTTAGTCAATGTACTTAATTACACGCACAGTTTCGACGCTCTCGAAACACGTAAAACTGACTCATTTAAAGAAATTGATAGCTTTACGACTTGGGATTCTCAGTTTAAATATTCAGGAGTTGAAAACTTCGATATCGCCGTTGGTGTTAATAATGTGACTAATGAATTAGCACCTTTCTATAACAGCAGCGATGGCTATAACTTTGCGGTTCATAGCAATGTTGGCCGATTCATGTATATGGATTTAACGTACAACTTCTAACTCAAACCTGGCGCGGCCTCGCCGCGCCTTATTTCTCCACAATTAACAGGTAACGGATATGGTACGTAAGGGATTAAATAACGCCATTCTCAGTTCTCTGTTGCTGACGAGCTCGTTTGCGATGGCTACCTCTACCGATGACGTGGTGTCAGCGGTAGAAAGTAAAAATAACGCAGGGCAAGCATCGCAACAAAAAATTGATCAATACAGCGAACAAACCGACAGCATGCTGGCCGAGTACAAAGCCGTACTGCGTCAGCTCGATAGCATGCGGGTATATAACAACCAGCTTGAACGAATGGTGAGCTCGCAAAATAACGAGCTCGCGTCATTGGAAAAGCAAATTGACCAAATTGATCAAACCGCGATGGAAATCGTGCCGCTGACACTCAAGATGATTGATTCACTCGATCAGTTTGTGCAGCTCGATTTACCTTTCCAATTAGACGAACGGGAAAAACGGATTGCCAGCCTCCACGAGATGATGGACCGCGCGGATGTCACCACATCAGAAAAATTCCGTCGCGTGCTCGAGGCTTACCAAATTGAAGAGGGCTTCTCACGTAACATTGAGGCCTACAAAGCCAGCATGGCACGTAATGGTGACACCAAAACCTATGACTTTCTTCGCATAGGTCGAACGGCACTGTTCTTCCAATCGCCCGATGGTGCCGAAACCGGCATGTGGAATAAGCAAACTAATCAATGGGAAGCCTTACCCGAAGGCTACAGTGATGCAATTACGCAAGGGCTGCGGATTGCGAAAAAACAAGCGCCACCCGCATTGATCGAGCTACCTGTCTTTACAGGGGAGAAGTAATCATGAAAGGAATCAAGTATCTATTTGCAGGGATTGCCGCGGTCGCGTTATCGCTAAGCCACGTGCAAGCCAATACCTTGGATGAGCTACTCAACCAAGTTAAAAGCGAACGCGTCACCGAATCGCAACAAAACCGCGAACGTGAAGCCGCGTTTTTAGCCGATAAAGACAACCAAGCGGCGCTATTGGCCAAAGCCAAACAAGATCTCGCCTTCGAATCGCAACGAGGTGAAGATCTCAAAGCGACCTTTGATACCAATGACAAAACCCTCACCGAGCTTAGTGAGACCCTGCGCCAACGCTCGGGATCACTCGGTGAGATGTTTGGCGTCGTTCGCCAGTTCTCCGGCGAATTTAACGGCTTATTCAGCGCCTCTCAAAACGCGGTGCAATTTCCTGAGCGGGAAGCACTGCTAACTAAACTTGCTGAAAGTAAAGAGCTGCCGTCGATTACCGAACTCGAGCAGTTTTGGCAGATCATTATGGAGCAGATGATCGTCTCAGGTGACACCTCGACCGTACCGGCCACTGTGGTGTACGGCGAAGGCAGTGAAGCCCAAGATGATGTCACTTTGATTGGTGAGTTTAATGCCATTGCCAATGGTAAATACCTGACTTATGAGCCAGAAACCGGCAAGTTTGAAGAGTTAGCGCGCCAACCCGCAGGTACAATTCTCTCTAATGTTGCCGCGTTTGAATCTGCCTCAAGTGACTATGCCCCCTTACATATCGACCCATCACGCGGGGTGATTCTGTCCTTACTGGTGCAAAGTCCAAACGTTCAAGAACGTATCGATCAAGGCGGGATTGTCGGTTATATCATTCTCGCCATGGGTGCTGTCGGCTTGCTGATTGCCCTGCTCTGCTATCTGCGTCTATCCGTCATTGGTAACAAAATGCGCAAGCAGAAGAAAAGTGAAGAAGCGATTGGTAGCAACCCGCTGGGTGAAGTGATCACGGCCTATAAAGAGCACCAAGGTGCCAGTCTCGAAGATCTAGAAGCCAAACTAGACGAGATCATCATGCGCAATGCTCCAAAAATTGAGCGCTTTATCGGATCGATCAAGTTATTTGCATCGGTGGCACCGCTACTCGGCCTACTCGGTACAGTAATGGGGATGATTGGGACCTTCCAGGCGATCACCCTATTTGGTACGGGCGACCCTAAACTGATGGCTGGCGGCATTTCCGAAGCCTTGGTGACTACCATGCTTGGCCTTGTCGTTGCGATTCCTTTGTTGTTCCTCTACACCTTTGTCCACAGCAAAGGCCGTCGACTGGTTCAAACGCTTGAAGAGCAAAGCGCTGGCTTTATTGCGCGTTACCAGGAAAAGCTTCACACCGCTGAAAGCTAAGGAGATGTCATGCAATGGATACTCTCTGAACTAGAGTCGATTCGACACTTTCTCGGTATGGGCGGCGATGTCCTCGTCGCCATTTTTATCCTGAGTGTCTTTCTATGGTGTGCATTATTGGAGCGTTGGTTTTACTTTATTTTTGTGGCACCACGCGCGGCCAAGTCGGTCGTCACACAGTGGCAACAACGCAAGGACCATAAAAGCTGGGCGTCTAAGCGGATCCGTGAGGAGCTAGTCTCCCAACGTGATATTGAAAACAAGCGCGGACTGCCTATTGTCAAAGTACTGATCGCCATGTGTCCTTTATTGGGCTTACTTGGCACCGTGGTAGGGATGATTCACGTCTTTGATACGTTAGCCGTGGTAGGCACAGGCAGCCCACGAGCAATGGCTTCAGGGATTTCCAAAGCCACTATCCCGACGTTAGCGGGCATGGTTGCCTCTTTATCAGGGCTGTTTTTTAGTACCCGGCTGGATCACCTCGCCAAATTATCCACGCGCAAGCTTGAAGATAAGCTTAAGCATGTTACCTCGTAAAAGGATTTAAGGTAGCGATATGAAACGACGTTATAGCAATGAAGGCAATGAAGAAGCGGCAATCGACATGACTCCCATGTTGGATATCGTTTTTATCATGCTGATCTTTTTTATCGTCACCACCTCATTTGTGAAAGAGGCTGGGATAGACGTCAATCGCCCCAGTGCCAATACCGCACAAACAGTCAGCAAAGGCAACATCATGGTTGCGGTTGGTCCTGCTGGCGATGTATGGGTGGACAAACGCCGCGTCGATGTTGATGCCGTACGCGCCAATATTGAGCGTTTACGAGCGGAGAGCCCAGAGGGCGCGGTTGTTATCCAAGCCGATCAAGAGGCCAGTGCGGGTGTGGTTGTCGATGTGATGGATCAAATTAAGATGGCCGGAGTCGATAGCATCTCGATTGCAGCGAAAAGCAAGGACTAGCGTATGCGTTATTTGGCGTCAATAGTGATCGCGCTGTTCGTCTCGCTGGGGCTTTTTTGGGGCATGGATAAAATTGTCAACAAAGAACGCCATGAGCTAGCTTCTGATGACGATCAGCGAATCATCGAATTTGTACGGATCAAACCCGAAGAAACGGTTAAAGAGAAAAAGCGTGAGCTTCCTAAGCCGAAACCGCCGAAAAAGCCACCACCACCACCGGAAATGAAAGTGACATCAACGGTGAAGCCGCAAATGGACCAGGTAGATTTAGATATGCCTGACCTGGATTTACCCGTCAATGTCAGTGGCGGATCGGTGCTGGGGCATTACAGCCAAGGCGGCGGCGGAGTGAGCGGCAACCAAGGGCCGACACCGCTTGCCACCTTCTTACCGCAAATGCCACGTAAAGCGGCACGCGCTGGGCTAGAAAAAGGCACAGTATTGCTTGAGTTTACGGTGAATGAGCAAGGCGGCGTCGAAAACGTGGCGGTGCTCAAAGAAGATCCGCGCCGCATGGGACTTCGCCGCGCGGCGCAAAAAACCGTTAAGCAATGGCGCTTTMAACCTAAAGTAGTGGACGGCGCCCCCGTTAAAGCTCGACTTTCTCAAGAAATAGAGTTTTCAATTAACTAGGATGGCCATCATGGAAAAAAAACTGACACGGATGTTGGCACTGGCCTTATTTGCCGCCAGTTTATCAAGTGCTAGCTATGGTGCGGATACGCCTGAGCTGTCCGATCGCACGTACCGTACCGTGAACAAAGTACAAAAATACATTGCTAACGAGACGTATCAAGAGGCGAAGCAAGAGCTGGCATCGGCACTCGAGCGTCGCGGTAACAAAAATTATGATCAGGCCGTACTTTTACAACAACTCGGCTATATCTACTCAATGGAAGATAACTATGCCAAAGCGGTCACCTATTTCGCCAAAACGTTAGAGGTTGGCGCCCTGCCCGTCGCGGTCGCGCAGCAAGTGCGGTATAGCTTGGCGCAGCTGTATATGGTGCAAGAGGACTTTGGCAAAACAATCTCACTCATGCGTCAGTGGTTCGAGATACAACTCGCTGAGGGTGAGGAAAAACCCGACGCCATGAGTTATATGACCCTGGCAAGCGCGTACATACAGCAAGAGCAGTTTAAGCAAGCGATTCCCGAGATAAAGCAGGCCATTGCGCTTAGTGATACGCCGAGTGAATCTTGGTATATGATGCTGATGTCGGCCTATTATCAAACCAACGATTTGGCAAACACGGCACAAGTGTTAACGACGCTGACCACAATCAACCCGACGAAAAAGCAATATTGGAAACAACTGTCCGGTATTGAAATGGAAAGGAACGATGAAGCGGCAGCTCTGGCCGCTTTGGAGTCAGCCTATAGCTTGGGGTTACTCGATAAAGAAAAGGAAGTGTTGAGACTGACAGACTTTTTAGCCTACCAGTCGATTCCTTATCGCGCAGCGACAACCCTTGCACAAGCGTTAGACGCTGGCATTGTCGAGCGTACCCATGGTCACTTAAAGAAACTCGCGCAGTATTGGCATCAAGCCAAAGAGTTACCGGAAGCGATCGACGCGTATCGTGCGGCTTATCGCATAGATAATGACCCGAAAACCAAACTAAAGATTGCGCGACTGATGGTACAAGACCAACAGTATCAAGCCGTTATTCCCTTTGCGGACGACAATCAAAATATCGCTGGCGATGTACGCGCAGAGCTCGAGTACTTAAAAGGCATGGCGTATTTTGAGCTTGAGAATCACCAAGCGGCACTGAAAGCGATGAAACAGGCGGCGCAGTCAGAGTCACTCAAACCGATGGCGTCGCCATGGATCGCTTTTTTGAGTAATAGTTAAATCCCACCACTGCCGTTTCGGCTTACGTTGAACCTTTTTCGACGCCGAGCATTTTGTGCTCGGTTTTTTTCTGTGTATTGACACACCCACTGACAATGACGTCGGGAGAATCACGATGACAAATAAAACCAAGTGCCTGTCAGCGGCAGCACTGGCCATGACGGTTGCGAGCGCACACGGGGCTGAGCAAGCGGATCCTTACCTATGGCTTGAGGACGTCGAGAGCAAAGACGCGCTCGAATGGGTCAAAAAACACAATGGCCAAACGGACGCTTATCTGGAAAAAAAATCGCAATATGATGCTTTTTATGACGACAGTTTGGCCGTGCTTAACGCACAAGATCGGCTTGCCTACCCGACACGGCGGGGCACCTTCTACTATAATTTCTGGCAAGACGATACCCATGTTAAGGGCATTTATCGACGCACATCGGCGCAAAGTTATGCACAAAAGGCGCCTGAGTGGGAAACCGTCATTGATATCGATGCTCTGGCACAGCACGAGCAAAAAGATTGGGTGTTAAAAGGGGTCGATTGCTACGCGCCTGACTATCAGCGCTGTATGGTCGCCCTCTCTCTCGGCGGCGCCGATGCGACGGTGAAACGTGAATTCGATATGGTCGACAAGGCATTTGTCCATGATGGCTTTACACTGCCCGAGGCCAAAAGCGGGACCACCTGGCTGGATCACGATCACTTGCTCGTAGCCACTGATTTTGGGCCCGATAGCTTAACGGACTCGGGCTACCCACGCACCATCAAACAATGGCAACGGGGCACGCCGTTATCGGAAGCGACAACCTTGTACCAAGGCGCTACCGACTCGGTATCCGTCAGCACCATGACATTACGTGATAGCCACAGCCGAGTCACCTTGATTGCAGAGGGTATGACCTTTTATTCACAAAAGCTCTTTTGGCTAAACGCAGACGATCTGGTGCCGTTGGCATTACCTGCAGATAGCGAAGTCATGGGTTATTTTGAGGGGCAATTATTTTTCCAGCTTAAATCTGACTATCGCCAAGGTGAACGCACCTTCCCGCAAGGCAGTGTTGTCTATGCCTCAATGACAGAGCTTGCCAAGCCGACCCCGGATTATCAATTACTTGTAAAACCAACGGCGTCTGCCAGTATTGAAGCGCTAGACGTCACGGCCGAGTACCTTGTGGTCAGCTGGCTCAATGATGTTACGTCGCAAATACAGCTATTCCGTCCACAGGATACTGGCCAGTGGCACACTCAGACGGTGGCAATAGAAGATAATGCAACGCTCTCGGTCTTTAATGCGACACCTGAGCACCATGATTTTTTTGTCGACGTAGCCAGCTTTCTGATCCCACCTTCGATTTATCAAGTGACCCCAGAACGCCAAGATCCCCGCGTGATTAAATCGACTAAAGCCAAGTTTAATGCAGACGATCTTCAGGTGACACAGCAGTTTGCAACATCAAAAGATGGCACCGCCATTCCTTATTTTATCGTGGCGAAAAAGTCACTCGACCTGGATCAGTCCCACCCGACATTGTTATATGGTTACGGTGGATTCGAGGTCAGCTTGACACCGCACTACAGCGCGGTAACGGGAAAAAACTGGCTCGAGAAAGGGGGCGTCTATGTCCTCGCCAATATCCGCGGGGGCGGCGAGTATGGGCCTGCTTGGCATCAAGCGGCACTTAAAGATCAACGCCATAAAGCCTATGAAGATTTTGAAGCGGTGGCAGAAGCATTGATCGCGTCAAAAATCACCTCACCAGCCCACCTTGGCATTCAAGGCGGCAGCAACGGCGGGCTTTTGGTCGGCGCAACCGCGATGCGACGGCCCGATCTTTACAACGCGGTCGTGTGCCAAGTCCCCCTATTGGACATGCGCCGCTTTAACCAGTTGTTGGCCGGTGCTAGTTGGATGGCAGAATATGGAAACCCCGATAACGATGCCGATTGGGCATATATTCGTACTTATTCGCCTTATCATAATATTAAAGCTGAAACGGCTTATCCGCGCATATTTTTTACCACATCAACCCGCGATGATCGCGTTCATCCTGGCCATGCGCGCAAAATGGTCGCGAAAATGCAGGAGATGGGGCATGACGTGCTCTATTTTGAAAACATGGAAGGCGGGCATGCAGGCGCATCAAACAATACCACCCGTGCCAAGATGCTCGCGCGGACCTATACATATCTCGCCGACCAGCTTGGCATGGAGTAACTCGCACATGGCGTCCATCAACCATAAGTCCCCCATTTATTAGGGGTTGGTAATTTTTAGCATTCCTCTACAATTGGTGCGACTATGCCGAGCATGCCAATGCTCGGCTTTTTTCACCCTATTAATGTAAAGAGTGCCTGATGGAATCCGTTTCTCGCGCCAAGCGCCTCTTCTCTACCACCCTACCGATGCTGTTTGGTGTGCTGTCGCTGATGAGCTTTCAGTTGGTCGATAGTGCCTTCATTGGTCAATTGGGCGTACTCCCGCTCGCCGCACAAGGTTTCACCTTGCCGATTCAGATGATCATTATCGGGTTGCAAGTTGGCCTCGGCATTGCGACCACAGCGGTGATCTCGCGCGCGCTCGGCGCCGATCAGTGTCGCTATGCCAAGCAATTAGGCGGTCTGATTTTATTTATTGGCACCACAGGCGTGGCATTGTTTGCCGGCTTGCTCTATGCCTTGCGCCATCCGATCTTGCTGTTACTCGATGCGCCGGACAAGGTGTTCCCGGTGATTGATACTTATTGGCAAATTTGGCTCGTCAGTGCCTGGACAGGGGCGGTGCTTTACTTCTTCTATAGCTTGGCTCGCGCTAATGGCAACACAGTGTTGCCCGGCTCCATGATGGTGGTTACCAGCTTATTAAACCTTATCCTCGATCCTATCTTTATTTTTTGGCTCGATTGGGGCATCAATGGCGCGGCGGTGGCCACTCTGATTGCTTTTGGCGTAGGCATTGCCATTGTCGCCCCTCGCGTACTCGGCAAAGGTTGGGTTTCTTTTGACTGGCATGACGTCAACGTTAAGCAAAGTATAGGATCGATTGGTCACATTATGGGGCCAGCGATGATCAGCCAGCTGCTACCACCCGTCTCATCGATGCTGGCGACCAAGTTACTTGCGAGTTTTGGCTCAACCGCGGTCGCCGCTTGGGCATTAGGCTCGCGGTTTGAGTTTTTCGCGATTGTCTCGGTACTGGCATTAACCATGTCGATGCCACCTATGGTGGGTCGTTTGCTGGGTAAAGGCGATTTAACCGAAGTGCGCCATTTGGTCAAGTTAGCGTGTCAGTTTATTCTCGGCTTTCAATTGCTGATCGCCGTGGTCACTTGGCTTGCCGCCGCTCCCCTCGCCGACTTGATGACCAGCGATCAACAAGTTACCGATATCTTGCACACTCATCTTACGCTAGTACCCTTTAGCCTGGGCGCGCTGGGGGTGTGTATGTTGATGGTGTCAATTACCAATGCATTAGGCCGCTCATACACCGCCCTAACCATTTCTGCGCTCCGCCTATTTGCGTTTTTCCTGCCCTGCCTTTGGTTAGGGGCACAAATTGGCGAGCTGTTTGGCCTATTTGCCGGTGCCTTAATCGGTAACCTACTTGCGGGCGCGGTGGCTTATGGCATGTACCGACGTACGCTGGCTAAACTCATGGCGAGCGAGTAGATAGCCAAAACGTTAACCTTGGGGCACCGGCTCAGTTCGCACACAGACACGCCGTCAATCCATCCCTGGAGGCTCCGCCGCGCCATCCATGGCGCGGAGGGTCTGTTTAGCGAAATAAGCCGAACCGAACCCTATCTAGCGTTTGCCCCCAACGAAAAAGCCCGCTAATAACAGGCGGGCTCAAAGGGTAAATACAGTTAACGCGCCGGGTTAATAACCCAGTTGCATTAAGGTTGCTTCAATGTCTTTACCGTCGCTATCCGTTAACGTTTTCACCGCCATATTCGGACGATTGGTAAAGAAGCCATCCACACCGCGATCACGGTAGCGAATCATATCCTCGCGATCATCCAGAGTGTACATGTGCATCAGCAAGCCTTTTTCATGGCTCATGTCCACCATCCAGGTCTTCGCCAGATCCATATAGCTAAATTGGCTTGACCAGGCATCATCGAAGTTGGCTTGGGTACCTGAAGGCCCTACACCGATGGCACCGTTTTGTTTGGCGTAATCGAGCCACTCTGCGTAGTCCGCTTTCGAGGCTACTTCCTGACGCGCGTAGTACTGGGCGTAAGATTCGTCATCCGCTTTCGGTGCGCTATCTTTGGTCGGAATATAGCCATCACCTGCCCATAGCAGCAAGATTTTTGGCACATTCGGCATCACATCTTGCAGTGCTTCAAGGCTCGATTTATTGAAGGTTTGCAGGATCACTTTGCCCTTGGCGTCCTTATCTAGCCAACCGTGTTGGGTTAAATCTTGTTTCAAATCCTCTTCAATGCCAGGGAAGAATTCAGGCACCTTGGTCTCGATGTAAAGCCCTGGCTGATGGGCGCAGCCTTCGGCGATTTCTCGAACCTGGTCAAGTGTCACCAACTTCAAGCCACGAAAGCTTTCGCGTGCGCGTTCGGGATAGGCTTGGTTATACCAGCTACCGGCATCCAGTTTTTCCAGCTCTGCCCACGTAAAGGTGTTAACCGGATCGTCAGCACGCTCAGGATAGACGGTCTCAATATTGGTGTTGCGCTTGAGGTTATCGTCATGCACGGCGATCAGTTTGCCGTCTTTTGTGCGCTGCAGGTCCAGCTCGAGGTAATCCGCGCCCACTTCACACGCAAGCTGATAGGCTGGCAACGTGGATTCTGGCGCGTTGTAGGAATCACCACGGTGGGCAATGACCGCGTGATCGACCATGCCAAGTTGTTCGCTCAACGCAGTGTCACTGGCTTGGGCAAAAGAGGAAAAAGAAAAGGCACTGGCGACACTGAGCGCGGCAACGGTCACGCTCATATTTTTTTTCGATGAGGTATTCAACGGGTACTCCTTACTGTCGTTGAAAAAATAGGCGATAATTAAACATGTGTTCAATTACCAAGACAGCATAGCAAAACCTTAATTTAAAGAGAAAAAGCATTGCTGATAATACCAAGTCACGCTACTCCCCTCCGAGATTGCAACTAATCCCGTTCAAATTGCGACAGGTTCGTGCTACCCTGCGCGCCTCCCACGGGAGACAAACATCTATTCGTCGATCGACTCCCATACGCATACGCTGTACTGCGGATGGGCATCAGCCAGTGAAAGTGATCAATCCATGAGCCAAGGTACGCTTTACATTGTTTCCGCCCCGAGTGGCGCGGGCAAATCTAGCCTGATTTCAGCGCTACTGAATGATAACCCTCGCTATGACATGAAAGTGTCAGTATCGCACACCACCCGCGCCATGCGCCCGGGAGAAGAAGATGGCGTGCATTATCACTTTGTTGAGGTAGAAGCATTTAAGGCCTTAATCGACCAAGGTGCTTTTTTAGAGCATGCAGAGGTATTCGGCAATTATTACGGCACGTCCAGGGTCTGGATTGAAAAAATGCTTAACAATGGCGTCGATATTTTTCTTGATATCGATTGGCAAGGTGCTGAGCAAATTCGTCAGCAAATGCCCGCAAGTAAGAGTATTTTTATTTTGCCGCCAAGCCGTGAAGAGCTAGAACGACGCTTGACAACGCGTGGCCAAGACAGTGATGAGGTCATTGCCACACGCATGCAAGAGGCACGTTCGGAAATCTCTCACTATGCTGATTATGATTACCTGATTATTAATGATGACTTTGACGTCGCATTAATGGATATTAAGGCCATCGTCCGTGCAGAGCGGATGGGGCAAACCAAGCAAGCCAGCAAATATCATACAATGATCGACGACCTGCTGGCCGACTAACCCAAATATTGAGACGTGGCCGCATTGCAGCACAAAGCTAGCAATAGGTCGCGGCCTTTTGTATACTTTTCGGTCATTTTTAATGACCTGTTTATTACATAGCTGGAGTCCTTCATGGCACGCGTAACTGTTCAAGACGCCGTTGAAAAAATTGGTAACCGTTTCGATCTCGTTCTGGTTGCGGCTCGCCGCGCCCGCCAAATGCAAACCGGTGGTAAAGACGCCTTAGTCGCAGAAGAAAACGACAAGTACACTGTGCTCTCTCTACGCGAAGTAGAAGAAGGACTGATTAACAAAGAAGTACTCGACGCCCGCGAGCGTCAAGAGAAGCAAGAGCAAGAAGCCGCCGAAATGGCAGCGGTTAGCACCATTTCTGGTCAACGTTAAACGCGTCATTTATCAGGGACAGGCCGTTTGTATCTATTTGATAGCCTGAAAGAAGTTGCTAGTCAATATTTGCCGGAGTCACAGCTTGAAGCGCTCCGGCAAGCTTACCTAGTAGCACGGGATGCCCATGACGGGCAGACTCGTTCAACGGGCGAACCTTACATCATTCACCCCATTGCGGTAGCACGGATCCTGGCAGAAATGCGTTTGGATTGTGAAACCCTCATGGCGGCGTTATTGCACGATGTCATTGAAGACACCGAGGTGACCAAAGACGATCTGCAGCAGCGCTTTGGTGATGTGGTGGCTGAACTGGTTGACGGCGTGTCTAAGCTCGACAAGCTCAAATTCCGTGATCGCAAAGAAGCCCAAGCCGAGAACTTTCGCAAAATGGTCATGGCCATGGCGCATGACATTCGCGTTATTTTGATCAAACTCGGCGATCGTACCCATAACATGCGCACACTGGGCGCCCTACGTCCGGATAAAAAGCGTCGTATTGCCCGCGAAACCCTAGAGATTTTTGCCCCACTCGCTCATCGTTTAGGTATCCATAATATAAAAGTCGAGCTCGAAGAGCTGGGCTTTGAAGCCCTCTACCCCAATCGCTATCGCGTGCTCAAAAAAGTGATTGCGCAAGCTCGGGGAAACCGCAAAGAGATGATTCAAAAAATCCATGCGGAAATCGAAGGGCGACTTGAAGATGCTGGCATTGAGGCCCGTGTACTGGGCCGAGAAAAAAATCTCTATTCCATCTACAACAAGATGAGAAACAAAGAGCAGCGTTTCCATACCATCATGGATTTGTATGCGTTTCGGGTGATCGTGCGCGATCTCGATACCTGTTATCGGGTGCTGGGGCAAATGCACAGCCTGTATAAGCCTCGCCCTAGCCGCGTCAAAGATTATATCGCCGTTCCCAAAGCGAACGGCTATCAATCACTGCATACGTCGATGATCGGCCCCCACGGTGTCCCGGTTGAAGTGCAGATTCGTACCGAAGATATGGATCAAATGGCGGATAAAGGGGTCGCGGCGCACTGGGCTTATAAAAACGGCTCCGATCGTCCATCAGGGACCACCGCGCAAAAACGGGCGCAACGATGGATGCAAAACATTATCGAGCTGCAACAAAGTGCCGGGAGCTCCTTTGAGTTCATCGAAAGCGTTAAGTCAGACCTTTTCCCCGATGAGCTTTACGTCTTTACGCCGAAAGGGCGAATTGTCGAGCTGCCGGTCGATGCGACCGCGGTCGATTTTGCCTATGCCGTGCATACGGATGTCGGCAATACTTGTGTCGGTGCGCGAGTTAATCGTCAGCCCTATCCGCTCAGTCAGCCGTTAAAAAACGGCCAGACCGTCGAGATCATCACTGCGCCAGGCGCGCGCCCCAATGCCGCTTGGCTTAACTATGTGGTCACAGCACGGGCGCGTACCAAGATTCGTCAGGTACTGAAAACCATGCGCCGGGAAGAGTCAGTGACCTTAGGCCGCCGCTTGCTCAATCATGCGCTTGGGGAACAAAACTTGCCGGACATCGACGCCGCGCGAGTCGATACCGTGTTAAGCGATCTCAAGCTCAAAACCAGCGACGACTTACTCGCCTCGATTGGTTTAGGTGAACTCATGAGCGTGGTGATAGCACGTCGCTTACTGAATCAAGACCCGGCCGCGCCTACCGAAGGTAAAATGCCGATTCGCGGTGCCGATGGCATTCTAGTGACCTATGCCAACTGTTGTCGCCCCATTCCAGGCGATCCTATCATTGCCCATGTTAGTCCCGGCAAGGGGTTGGTGATTCACCGTGAAACCTGTGCCAATATTCGCGGTCACAGCCAAGAGCCGGATAAGTATATGCCGGTGGAATGGGCGGATGATTTTGAGCAAGAGTTCAGTACCCGCGTCAGAGTCGATATGCAAAACCATCAAGGCGCATTGGCCGATTTAACCAACACCATTGCCTCAACGGGCTCCAATATCCAAGGGCTCTCCACTGAAGAGCGTGATGGTCGCTTGTACACTATCTTTGTTCGATTAACGACCAAAGATCGGGTGCACCTCGCCAACATTATGCGCCGCCTGCGGGTGATGCCCAATGTGGTGAAGGTCAGCCGCCAAAAGAACTGATCGTTGCGATACATTATTATTGTCTGTCGCCCACCCTTTTGGTGGGCGCGTTTGTCTTTCGTCTGTCATTTACGGAATTGAATCATGACACCTGAACGCTTTGAACGCATTCATCAGGTGCTGGCAAAGCGCCAGCCTGATCTCACTGTGTGTATGGAGCAAGTCCACAAGCCCAATAACATTTCTGCCATCATTCGTACTGCCGATGCGGTGGGCATTCATCGTATGCATGCGGTATGGCCAGAAGGCACCAAAATGCGGACCTTAGGCGGTACATCTGCCGGTTCACGCAATTGGATTGACGTGGTCACCCATAACACGACCGCGGATGCTTTTGAGGCCATGCAAGCGCAAGGCATGCAAGTATTGGTCACTAACCTATCGGAAACGGCCATCGACTTTCGTGAGGTTGATTACACCCGACCAACCGCTATTATCCTCGGCCAAGAAAAACATGGCATCAGTCGCGAAGCGCTCGATAAAGCCGATCAAGACATCCTCATTCCAATGGTGGGTATGGTACAGTCGTTGAACGTGTCAGTGGCTAGCGCCTTGATTTTGTACGAAGCGCAACGCCAACGCCAAGCGGCAGGCATGTACCAGTTGGCGAAGACACGCTTGCCCGACGATGAAGTGCATCACATCCTGTTTGAGCGCGGTCATCCGGTGCTCGCCCGCGTGGCCAAGCAAAAGGGGCTGCCTTATCCGCCACTCGATGGCAATGGACAAATTATTGCTGACGAAACATGGTGGGCGAGCATGCAGGCGGCAAAACACGCGCGTTAATCGCTTAGCAAGCTCAACCTGACGGATAAAGAAACGGATGCAATCTTCCATGCTTAGCGCAGTAACCGTCGATACCTTTAAGGGGGTCGGCAGTAAAATGGCTGAAAAGCTGGCTAAAATCGGCCTGCATACGGTGCAGGACGTGTTGTTTCATCTGCCGTATCGCTATGAAGATCGCACCCGAGTGTGGCCAGTTGCCAGTCTATTGCCTGGCCAGCATGCCACCATCGAAGGTGAGATCACCCATAATGACACCGTGTTTGGCCGCCGCCGGATGCTCACAGTTCGGGTGCAAGATGGCAGCGGCGCGTTAACGCTACGCTTTTTCAATTTTAATGCCGCGATGAAAAATAGCTTGGCGGTTGGCAAACAGGTGAAAGCCTATGGCGAACTTAAACGGGGCAAACACGGGCTAGAAATCATTCACCCCGAGTATCAAGTCTTTTCCGAGCCCACCGAGTTGGTGATGGAAGAAACACTGACGCCGGTCTACCCGACCACCGAGGGGCTGCGCCAAGCAACGCTACGTCAGCTCACCGACCAAGCGCTAGCTTTATTAGATAAAAGCGGTGTCGAAGAATTACTCCCTGAAGGCTTGTACGATCGACAGCTGTCTTTGCGTGACGCCTTACATCTATTGCACCGCCCTCCGCCGGAGACGGTACTGGATGATTTATTAACGGGCCAACATCCCGCCCAGCGACGCTTAATCATTGAAGAGCTCCTTGCCCAGCACCTATCGATGCTGTCAGTTCGTCATCACGCACAGCAAGTGAAAGGGGTCGCCCTCGCCCCGAGTCACTCGCTCGGACAACGCCTGTTAGACAATTTGCCCTTCTCTCCCACAGGGGCACAATCACGAGTGGTTAGCGAGATCAGTGCCGATTTAGCCAAACCATTCCCGATGATGCGCTTAGTCCAAGGTGATGTCGGCGCCGGTAAAACCTTGGTCGCCGTACTCGCCGCCTTACAAGCTATCGAACAAGGCCATCAGGTTGCGTTAATGGCACCGACCGAGCTATTGGCCGAGCAACACGCCACCAATTTTGCCCAATGGCTAGAGCCGCTAGGTATCCAAGTCGGCTGGCTTGCCGGTAAATTAAAAGGCAAGGCACGGACACAAACCTTGGCACACATCGCCGACGGCGAGGCGCAAATGGTGGTCGGTACTCATGCGTTATTTCAAGCCAGTGTCCAATTTAAAAGCTTGGCGCTGGTGATCATCGACGAGCAACACCGGTTTGGTGTCCACCAACGGCTTGCCTTGCGTGAAAAAGGCGAGCAACAGGGCGCGCATCCACATCAATTGATCATGACCGCTACGCCTATTCCACGCACCTTGGCGATGACCGCCTATGCCGACTTAGAAACCTCGGTGATTGATGAATTGCCACCAGGACGCACGCCGATTCAAACCGTTGCGGTGCCGGACACGCGCCGTGATGACATTATTGCCCGGGTCAACGCCGCCTGCAGTGATGGTCGGCAAGCCTATTGGGTATGCACATTAATTGAAGAGTCTGACGCTTTAGAGGCGCAAGCCGCTGAAGATACGACTATGGCACTCAAAGAAGCGTTACCGAACCTGACCATTGGCCTGGTTCACGGCCGGATGAAAGCGGCGGAAAAACACGCAGTGATGGATGCCTTTAAGCAAGGCGAGGTGCAGTTATTGGTGGCAACCACTGTCATTGAAGTGGGCGTCGATGTCCCTAACGCCAGCCTAATGATTATCGAAAACCCTGAACGACTCGGGCTGGCACAACTCCACCAGCTACGTGGCCGTGTCGGTCGTGGATCCGTCGCCAGCCATTGTGTGCTGCTTTATCATGCCCCTTTGTCGACAACAGCCACTCAGCGCTTGGGCGTACTGCGAGACAGCAATGACGGCTTTGTCATTGCTCAACGCGATCTCGATATCCGTGGGCCAGGCGAGTTATTGGGCACCCGCCAGACCGGTTTGGCTGAGTTTAAAATTGCCGATTTAGTCCGCGACCAAGCGCTGATCCCCGAGGTACAAAAGCTGGCCAGTCATTTGCACCAGCACTACCCCAAACATGCACAGGCCATCATTCGCCGCTGGTTGGGACATAAAACCCACTACTCCAACGCCTAATGGCCGCTTAACGCGGCCTATTTACCGACCGGGAACGTCATTTGGATCCGCAGCCCGCCTTCGGTCCGTGATGATAAACGAATATCGCCATGAAGCTGTTCAACAATCCGTTTCACGATCGCAAGCCCTAGCCCTGTTCCTTCGCTACCCCGCGCCGTATCGCCGCGGGTAAACGGCTGGAACAAGGTATTTTCGAGACTCGCATCAATGCCCGGACCATTATCTTCCACCTCCACCCATTGATACGTATGGTCCGCATTGCTACCACACCGCAGCCTTACCCAGCCATTGCCATAACGCACCGCATTAACCACGAGGTTGGTAACCGCCCGTTTTAGCGCCACCGAGTTGGCATATAAATCACCGTGCAGCGATTCTAAGTCCAAGACAATATCAACGCCCATTGACTGCTGATGGTTCGCTACATCGCGACAGATGGTGGATAAATCAACGGGATCCGGATCTTGCTGTTGCACCGCGCGTAAATAATCCATGAATTGATTAATGATCTCATTACACTCTTCCGTGTCTTCGGTGATGCTATCGGCCAAATACGCATCGTCGGATGACATCATTTCAGTCGCCAGTCGAATGCGCGTGAGTGGCGTGCGCAAATCATGGCTGACGCCCGCCATTAACAAGGCGCGGTCTTCTTCGAGTTTACGTATCCCTGCTGACATTTTATTAAAGGCCACGGTTACCGCCTGAATTTCTGACGCCCCCCGGGGTGGGACGGGATCAGGAAAGCGACCATCGGCGACATCGAGCGCAGCCCGCTCCAACGCAACCAGGGGTCGGTTTTGCATCTTAATAAACAACCAGCCGCCGGCAATCACCAACAGCGCAATCACCAAGCTATATTGAAACAGCGGCGCAAAGTCATCTTGATGCAGCTCCGATAAGGGGATCCGCATTAAAAAATCATCAATGGCCTCAAACTTCAGCCATAACACATAGCTTTCTTCGCCACTGACCAGACGCACTTGGGTCTTTGTTCCGAGCTCTTCGCTAATATGTTCGCTTAAGTAGTCAATCTCCATCGCATCTTGGAACGCGCTTGCGCGCTCACTGCTTGGCGCATGCAGGGTTACCCCAATTTGTTCCAGCAATTGTCGGCGCACCGGCTCCCCCAGATGAAGGACTTCACCATCTTTCAGATACCAGTCTTCTTCCAGCATCAAGCGGACTTCAAAGGCTAAAATCTTATTGAACTGCTGCAAGCTCGGCAGCAACGCATAATTAACAATGGTCAGGTAAGAAAAAACTTGGCTGGCAATTAATAAGCCAGCCAAAATCAATAAGGTTCGCGCGAAGCTCGTCCGCGGTGACATCCGCATCGCTACACCTCACCATCAGGCACAAACACGTAGCCGAGTCCCCACACCGTTTGGATATAACGCGGTTTGCTTGGATCCTCCTCGACCATACGGCGTAAACGGGAGATTTGTACATCAATCGAGCGCTCCATCGCTGAGTACTCGCGGCCACGCGCCATGTTCATGAGTTTGTCCCGAGAAAGCGGCTCACGCGCATTGGTCACTAAGGCTTTGAGCACTGCAAATTCCCCCGAGGTGAGTGTCATTGGTTCGTCATTACGAAACATCTCACGCGTGCCCAAATTAAGACGAAACTCACCAAAGGTGACCGTGGTGGAGTCAGCACTCGGCGCGCCAGGCGCTTCTATTGTTTGACGGCGTAAAACCGCACGCACCCGAGCCAGTAATTCTCGCGGGTTAAACGGCTTAGGTAAGTAATCGTCGGCTCCGACCTCCAAACCGACAATTCGGTCAATTTCATCCCCTTTCGCCGTCAACATTAAAATGGGTAATTGATTATTGGCTTGGCGCAAGCGGCGGCATATCGACAGGCCATCTTCCCCAGGGAGCATTAAATCAAGCACCATAAGATTAAAGGCTTCACGCGCCAATAACCGATCCATTTGTTCGGCATTGGCGACACTTCGCACCTGAAACCCTTGCTCGGTCAGGTAGCGCTCTAGCAGTGATCGCAGACGCATATCATCATCCACGACTAGAATTTTATAGTTCTCTTGCATGCTTCGCCCTCAATGCTGTTCGCTGCCTAATCATCAAGCAGCTATTACCGTCATTTGATTGAATTTTGCCACAGTTGTGCGCCAGGCCGCGTGTTTGTCCGCACATAACTGTACGGTAAATTGTTACCGAGTGTTGCCTCGACAAGCTCACTCGCTTCTTGTACTTTCCTGAACAAGGTTATATCGCACGACGCCAGTTGGCCAGTGAAAGGAGAGGTAACGTGAAAACCAAATTGGTGACCCGTGAAGGGTTTAATGCGCTCAAAACCGAGCACGATTACCTGTGGCACGAGCGACGTCCAGAAGTGACCAAAATTGTCAGCTGGGCCGCCAGTTTAGGGGATCGTTCAGAAAACGCGGACTACACCTATAATAAACGGCTGTTGCGGCAAATCGACCGCCGTGTCCGCTACCTGCGCAAGCGGCTGAACGACTTAACCATTGTCGATTATGYGTCCGAGCAAGAGGGCCGAGTGTTTTTTGGCGCCTGGGTCGAGATTGAAAACGAGGCCGGCGACACCAAGCAATTTCGCATTGTCGGTCCCGATGAAATTTACGAGCGTAAAGACTACATTTCGATTGATGCCCCCATGGCGCGCGCGTTATTGAAAAAAGCGGTCGACGATGACGTCGTGGTGTCAACGCCGGAAGGCGAAAAACATTGGTTTATCAACACTATCACCTATCCCAAGCCAGGCAATGATTCAGTCTGAGCATCACTCATCTTGATGACCTTGATGGGAACGAAAAGGAAACACATGCACACATCGATTATCCAAACCCTGGCCCAAGAGCTTAATGTCGCGCCTAGCCAGGTCAACACCGCGGTGACACTGCTGGACGACGGAAACACTGTCCCTTTTATCGCCCGCTACCGTAAAGAAGCCACGCAAGGTTTAGACGATTCGCAGTTACGCACTCTTGAGACCCGTTTGGTCTATTTGCGCGAATTAGACGCTCGTCGTGACACCATCCTCAAATCGATTGACGAACAAGGTAAGCTGACCGAGGGGCTGCGCCGCGATATTGTCGCCGCAGAGAGCAAAAACCGACTGGAAGATTTATACCTTCCCTATAAACCGAAACGCCGGACTAAAGGGCAGATTGCCATCGAAGCAGGGCTGGAGCCTCTTGCTGATACGCTATGGCACGATCCGTCCCAAACACCTGAGACCACCGCCGCACCATTTGTGGCCCCTGATAAAGGCGTGGCCGATACCAAAGCGGCGCTGGATGGTGCCCGAGCGATCATGATGGAGCGTCTTGCCGAAGATGCCAGCCTGCTTGAAACGCTACGCCAATACCTGAAGCAATATGCGGTGCTGCGCGCCACCGTGGTTGCTGGTCAGGAAGACGCCGGTGCCAAGTTTAAAGACTACTTTGATCACCAAGAGTCGATTGCCAAAGTGCCTTCTCACCGCGCGCTGGCCATGTTGCGTGGCCGTAACGAAGGCGTGTTACAGCTGGCATTGATTGCCGATCCGGATCAAGATCCAGCAAGCAAGCAAAGCGTGTGCGAGACCATGATCGCTCAGCATTATCAGCTTTCTTTGGGCAGCGCCCCGGCTGACCGCTGGCGCCAACAAGTGATAGCCTTTGCCTGGCGAGTAAAAATCTTGATGCACCTAGAAACTGAGTTTATGGCTAACCTCAAAGAGCGCGCAGAGAACGACGCCATTGATGTGTTTGCCGCCAACCTCAAAGATGTATTGATGGCTGCACCGGCTGGCCCTCGCTGCACCATGGGGATAGACCCAGGCCTACGTACCGGCTGTAAAGTGGCGGTGGTGGATGGCACCGGCAAACTCCTCGATACCGCCACCATTTATCCTACCGCACCTCGACATGATATAGACGGCGCAAGCAAAGTGCTGCACCGATTTATTAAAAGCCATAACGTGAGTTTGATTGCCGTGGGCAATGGCACTGCCTCTCGCGAGACAGAAAGCTTTGTGACCACCTTGCTCAAGCAGGCTGATTTAAGCATTCAAACGGTGATGGTCAGCGAAGCCGGTGCCTCGGTTTACTCAGCCTCTGAGCTAGCGGCTAACGAGTTTCCAGACTTAGATGTGTCGCTCCGTGGCGCCGTCTCAATCGCTCGTCGCCTGCAAGATCCTTTGGCGGAGCTGGTAAAGATTGATCCTAAGTCGATTGGGGTGGGCCAATACCAGCATGATGTCTCTCAGCACCAACTGGCCAAAAAGCTTGATGCGGTGGTAGAAGATTGTGTCAACGCCGTGGGCGTAGATTTGAATATTGCCTCTGCACCGTTGCTCACGCGCGTGGCGGGCTTAAGCCAAACGATGGCGCACAACATTGTTGCGTTTCGCGACCAAAACGGCCGCTTTAATGAGCGCAAGACACTGCTGAAAGTACCTCGTTTGGGCCCCAAAGCCTATGAACAGTGCGCGGGATTTTTACGCGTCATGGACGGTACCAATCCGCTCGACCGCTCCGGCGTTCACCCAGAAACCTACCCACTGGTCAAACACATCGCCCAAAAGACGGGTAAAGCGGTCGATGCATTAATCGGCAACGGGGGCGTACTGCAAAGTTTAAACGCCAATGATTATGCCAATGACACCTTTGGGGCGATCACTGTCGCCGATGTGCTGAGTGAGCTTGCGAAACCCGGTCGCGATCCACGTCCAGAGTTCAAAACGGCGACCTTTGCCGATGGCATTAATCAAATCAGTGATTTGAAGCCTGGGATGCAGCTCGAAGGTGTGGTGACCAATGTCACTCACTTTGGCGCCTTCGTCGACGTGGGTGTTCATCAAGACGGTTTAGTCCATATCTCTGCGCTGTCGACGCGTTTTGTCAGCGACCCACGTGAGGTGGTCAAAGCCGGTGATGTAGTAAAAGTTAAAGTCATGGAAGTGGACGTGGCGCGCAAACGGATTGGCTTATCGATGCGTCTTGATGATACGCCCGAGGCATCGGAAGCGAACGCGAAAGCGAGGCCGACTAAGCAGCGCGAAAGCAAAGCGCCCAAACAGCAATCATCATCTTCCCTAGGAGGGAGCATGGCCGATGCCTTTGCGCGCGCCAAGCGCTCTTAAAGTCAAAGGCTTCTGGAGTCAAACGCTCTTAAAGTCAAAGGTATATAGAGCTAACCTAATAGTGCCTAACAAATAGCATATTTAGACACTAATGGCCCCGCCAATACTGGCGGGGCTTTTTATATTTTGTCTTAATCAGGACATGGCTTAAGGACTGGATCGTATTAAATCACAATCAATACTTCGGAGGGCATGTTCGCCACGCTTGCCTGCTGGTAGCGCATCGCCACTACCGCACGCGTTTGCTCAAACCGTTTTAGCTGCTCGATTTTTTCTAACACTTCTTCGGGCATTTTTAAGCCCATCGTGTAGCCATTGTCTTGGCGAGCTTGCTCACTGGGATCCGTACGTGCTATGGCATCGATACGGTCTGCGATATTGGCGCCACCGTAGTCGGCATGCGTTAATGAGTCACGCTGATAGTCCAGCGAGTAGTTGGGGTGTTGGGCAGGATCCCAGGATGAACGTCCCAGCTGCTTATCTTGATCAGAAGGGGCTTTACCATTGTCGGGCTCGGGAGATGACTTAGCAGGGACGATTTTTTCGCGCAAGCGGTTGTCCCGCGCAACTTGCTCCGTTGGCGGGTTCACCGATGGCGCGACAGTTGGAATACTGACGCTGGCTGGCGATATGTTCATCTGATGCTACCTCCCACACCAGCTGAAGGCCTAATTGTCAGTGCGGCCTTGTCGTCTTTCTATCAGTTTAGACGATAACCGCGAGTATTGTACCTATTGTACCTAAGGCCGACACAAATTTACCCGCAGTGTACGATAAATCATCGCTTTCTTGGACTTTCTCCGGATGCTCCATCCCCAATGCGCCGTAGGCAAACGACTTGACGGCGGACGTTTCTTCCGGCTCTTTTCCCTCTTGGGCTTTAGCGACCGCACCAGCGTTGGCGCCGTCTTTCACGTCAGCGCCGCCTTTCGCGTCAACACCGCCTTTCGCGTCAACATTATTTTTTGCGGCTTGAGGCGAAGCCGGTTTATCACCTTCTTTGGCCTCATTCGCTTTTGCGACGCGATCCTTAAAAGTATTGACTTTGGACACCTGTTCAGCTTGTTTGTCCGCATTTTGCTGAGGCTGTGCCGGCGTTTTGGACTTCACCGCTTGATGATACGCCGGAGACTGCCCAACGTTACCTACGTTCATTGTGGTCTCTCCTTATGCCAAAACAAGTGACATAGTTAACTTATCGGCAGAACCGTGACAGGATTGAGTCAATTCTGCCAAAAAAAGGATCCGCACTGGCTATGTTGCCGGCAACTTGTTGCCTAAAAAGGCTTTTAGCTTGTCTACCACCGCTTCAGGCTCGGTCACGAACGGCGCGTGAGCACTGTGTGTCAGGACCTCACTGTGTGAGTCCGGAGCCAATGTTGATACCGCATCAGCCACCGACACCGGCACTAAACCATCTAACCGCCCATATATTCTCAACCAAGGCACCTTGATAGCGCCACAGCCCTGACGCAAATCCGTGTCCGCTAACATGGCTAAGCCATCCGCAAGCGCACGAGGGTCCGGTGTTGGCCGCGAAAATACCGCTTGCTTAAGCGCTTTTACGTCTTTTCTCGCGGTTGGTGATCCCATCGCTTGCAGCGCCATAAAGCGCTCAACTGTCAGCGAAAAGTCACGCTCAAGCTGACGAGCAAAGTCACTGAGCACCCCAGATTTAATTCCTCGCCACCCAGGTTCGGCAACAAACTTGGGTGAGCTGGCGATGGTAACTAATCCAGTTACACGTTGTGGCGATAAAAGCGCGGCTTGTGTTGCCACTAACCCACCTAACGACCAGCCTATCCAAGTTGCATCTACTGGTGATTCTTTAAGCAACACTTGTGCCAGATCTTCGATATTAAGCCCCGGTTTTGCCGCGCTATAGCCAAAACCGGGTAAATCAACACAGTGCACCCGAAAGTGTGGTGTTAGGTACGGCAAGATTAATGACCACACTGCGCTGTTCATGCCCCAACCGTGAATGAGAACCAGATCGGGTCCTTGCCCGTGCGACTGCCAATCACATTCCGCCATGTTTACACTGCCTTGATTGCTTTTTACTCAGGACGCTTATGATATCAACAATTATGCCACGGTGCTTTACACGTGTACTGACCCACTGGCGAGGCAAACTCTTGCCCTTACAGTGTCCCGTTTGCCACCTCGCCTTAGGTGCCCATCACTCTCTGTGCTGTGATGCGTGTTGGGATGCCCATCATCAGTGTTTGCTTTGTCAGTGTTGTGGACTGCCTGTTTCACAACCACAAGCACGATGTGGCGCCTGCCTCAGCCAGCCGCCAGCTTGGGACCGCTTGGTTGCTATCAGTGGCTATCATGATCCTCTCCCGCAATTAATTCACGCGTTCAAATACCAAGGAGCCTTCGAGCTGGCATTGCCGTTTGCCCAACAGCTCAGTGATCGTATTCTCACCCCCGCACCGGTGCTGTTGCCGGTGCCGCTGCATTGGCGACGTCGTTGGCAACGAGGGTTTAATCAAAGCCTGCACTTGGCTTGGGCACTTGCCGACAACCTTGATACTCGGGTGGTGGATACGTACTTATCTCGCGCCCGACATACCGCGCCACAACAAGGTCTCAGTCGGCAAGACAGGTTACATAATCTGCGTGGTGCTTTTGCTCTTCATGGCCCGCTCCCCGCTTCTCATGTCGCCGTCGTCGACGATGTTGTCACCACCGGACAAACGGTATCGCAATTATGTCGATTACTGCGCAAAGCCGGTGCAAAGACGATCGATGTTTACTGTTTGGCCCGTACCGATCTACCCTAGCGGTAAGCGTGCTCCCCCTGAACATAAAGTAGCCACATGGTTCAAGGGGTGATAGCCAAAGCAAACCGGAGTACACTGTATAAAACACACTGGATTAGTCAGGTATTTGTCGTGTCAGAAGTCAATATTTCAGAAAATGCACAAAGCCACTTTGTGAAGTTGCTTGAGCAGCAGCCCGAGGGCACCCATATTCGCGTGTTTGTTGTCAATCCAGGCACGCCAAACGCAGAGTGCGGTGTCTCATACTGTCCGCCGGAAGCGGTAGAAAGCAGTGATACCGAGATAAAATTCAACGGTTTTTCTGCGTTTATCGACGAACTGAGTCTCCCTTTTCTCGACGAAGCAGAGATCGACTTTGTCACCGATAAAATGGGCTCGCAGCTCACGCTGAAAGCACCGAACGCCAAAATGCGTAAAGTCGCCGATGATGCACCTTTGATGGAGCGCGTCGATTATGTGATTCAAAGCCAGGTAAACCCACAACTTGCCAGCCATGGCGGCCATGTGAACCTGATTGAAATCACTGATGATTCGGTGGCTATCCTCCAATTTGGAGGCGGGTGTAACGGTTGCTCCATGGTGGATGTAACCTTGAAAGAAGGGATTGAAAAGCAGCTATTGGCTGAATTTAGTGGTGAGCTACACGGTGTGCGCGATGTAACCGAACACGCCCGGGGCGATCACTCTTACTACTAATAGACACCACCACGTTAATAGCAAAACAGGCCATGAGGCCTGTTTTTTGATCACATTAGTGAGTACGGCATTGTTATGCGGTTCTTTTTTTCTTGTGTCTTGGTCGTCTTTCTAGCCGGTTGCTCGAAAGTGACTAAGCAAAACTACGATCAGTTAGCGGTCGGCATGAGTTATGACGTGGTAGTTGCTCACCTTGGCAAGCCAAGCCAATGTGATGACACCATGGGATTAACCCATTGCGTGTGGGGCGGTGATGGCAAACACATTAAGGTCTCGTTTGTCGCCGACAAAGCCACGGTACTGTCGGCAAAAGGGCTTAAGTAGTCCCTCCAATAGCGCCACTTAATAGCGCAACGCGTGGTCGACAAGCAGCACCACAAAGGTCACGAAGATATGCCATATCGAAAACTTAAAAGTCTGCCACGCGATGCCTTTTTGCGACTGGGTTTTCAGTCGCCAAGCATAGCCGACAAAAGCGAGGTTAAGGGCAGTCGCGCCCACCAGATAGAGCCAACCACTCATCCCAGTCAGCCAAGGGAAAATCCCCACCACCACCAGCAATAAGGTGTAAAGCAAAACCATGGTCTGAGTAAAGCGAACCCCGTGGGTGACGGGCAGCATCGGCACATCGGCTTTGGCATAATCATGGCGCCGATGAATCGCCAGCGCCCAAAAGTGGGGCGGCGTCCACGTAAATATAATCATCACCAGCAGCAGCGCATGCGCGTGGACCTCGCCTGTCACCGCCGTCCAACCAAGTAGTGGCGGCATTGCGCCGGCCAAACCGCCAATGACAATGTTTTGCGGTGTCGCGGGTTTAAGCCACTGGGTGTATACCAACGCATAACCCACCAGGCTGGCAAAGGTCAACCACGCGGTGAGCGGATTCAGCCACCAACAGGCAATAAAGCCGCTCACCATCAGTGCCACCGCAAACACCAAAGCGGCGCCTTGACTGACACGGCCTTCAGCAACGGGACGATGGCGAGTACGCTGCATTTTGGTATCAATTTTCCAATCGATCACGTGATTAAACACCGCCGCAGCACTGGCTTGTGCGCCAATGCCAAATAATCCCACTAGCACCGCCGACCAGGGTGGCCAGCCGGGCGTGGCTAAACACATCCCCACCAGCGCGGTGAGAAGCAGCATGGCGACCACGCGCGGTTTGGTGAGCTCGTAATAATCACGCCAATTAGCGCCAGCAGGCGTCGATACATTAGCGGTGCGTTGATACTGTGCCATGGTGAGATCCTTGTCGGGCCGACGGTGAAAGACATAAAAACCGGGAGAGCAGTAATATGGCCAGTAGCGACAATCCACCGAGGTTATGCGCCACCGCCACACTTAGCGGCAGCAACGCGACCACGTTGGTCACGCCCAACGTAATTTGAATCGCCAGCACACCACTCACTGCCATTGCCAGCGTACGCGCCCCAGCACGCCACAGCATCCATGCCCAAGCGAGCACTAATGCGGTGACCACCATGGCGCCGAGACGGTGCGTGGCATGAATGGTCACCCGCTCGGCATGATTCAGTACGCCAAACTGGTAGGTCTCGCTGTGAGGGCTGATAGGATTAAACGCCGAGGGGGTGAAAAGCTGCCACCAAGGGCTTTCGCAGATAGGTAACTGCGTACAGACCGTGGCGGCATAATTTGCTGAGGTCCAACCGCCCAATCCTATCTGTATGATCACGGCGACCACTGCCACACTGCCCACGCGGCGTGCGGGCGGCGATATTTGCATAACGGGCAGCTTGATTGCCCCTGCCAACACCGCAAGCCAAGCCAGCAAACACACCGTAGTGAAGCCACCGAGCAAATGTGCCATCACCACCACCGGCATTAAGCTTAAGGTGACCGTCCACATCCCGAGCGCCGCTTGCATGACTACCACCACACTCAGCAGCGTGGTCAGCGGCCGTAACGCCCGATAATCGGAGCGTCGCCAGCTTATCCAAGTCAACGCAAAAATAGCCAATGCTAAGGTGCCTGCGACATAGCGGTGCAGCATTTCATTCCACGCTTTCGTCACATCCAAGGGCGCGTCGGGGAACCGCAACATCGCCACCGATTGCGCAGTTCCACTGTCGGGCACGCCCAAGTGGCCATAACATCCGGGCCAATCAGGGCAGCCAAGTCCGGCTTCAGTTAAACGGGTGAACGCGCCCAGCCCAACCACCAGCACGGCCAGTATCAGTGTCGATAAGACGGCGAGTTGGTAGCGACGTGTTGCCATAATCAGCCTACCTTAGACAACTTGAGAAGCCGTTTGAGATCGCGCAATAAGCCTTTACCTTGCGCAATCCACTGGGTGTTATCATCACTGACTGGATAGGCCAGCACCACATTGTTCATCGGATCGCTAAGATAAATAGTATTTTTATCAAATGCTTGCTGCTGCCATGCCTGCGCCTGCTCGGTCGTCAAAGTTTGCCATGTCAGTACCTCTGGCGCTTTCGGTGCAGTACTTGTCAGGGCCACGCTAGTGACGCGATCGCGCTCTTTACCCACCGCAATAGGAATTTGCGTTAACTGAAAAAGGGCTTGCTCACATACCAAGTTACACTGTTCTGGCACCCGATAAATCAACCGCCACTGCCCTTGCTCGGGTAACCAATTCAAGGTCGCTGGCTCAGCAAGAAACTGGCCGTAATTGGTGACACCTTTTTGGTACCAACTTTGCTCGAGCACTAATTTGGCCACCACCACCGGCAGTATAAATACCCCTATCAATACCACGACAAGCATGCGTCCTTTCATTCGCACTCCTTCCTTTGTGTTTTGTGCCACCATATGCCCGCACCGATACCGACTGCGAGAGCCATCAGTGCCCATTGCAAGGCATAGCCATAGTGCTTCGTCGGCGGCATCACCACTGGCTGCCACACCGGCCTCACCCCTGCTTGCGCCAAGGCATCCCGGCTCGGCGCTGTCACATCCACCAGTTTTTCTGCCCGTATCAGCCACTGCACCTCTAGCGCGGGTAGTCGTGCCTGCAATGTGGGTAAATCAATGCGTTGTACCCGCACCGGCCAGGTTTGCGTTTCCGTCTGTTGCTTAAGCACAACGCGCTTTGACGGTGTGTCAGCAAATCCGAACAGCTGATAGCGCGATGCTAACGTGGGAACGTCCGGCAATGCACGAAGCGCAGGCGCGGCCATCCAGCCCAATTCAACTAACCACCACTGCGATGGCTGCTGGCTTGGAATAAAAGGAAGAAAAAGGCGATAGCCTACGCGGCCTTGGTGAATCTGATTGTCGAGCCACACGGCGAACTCGGGGCAAAACTGGCCATCGATCACCAGGTATTGCCCTTTTTGCACCGAGCCTGTGAGTGATTGTGGTGTTTGGTTGGCGTCAAACCGTGCCAGATGTTGGGCTTTTTGCGCGCCACGCGTCCATTGCCAATGGCTTAACTTGACGAGCAGCAAGACCACAACCACAGTCAATATCAGAAATCCCATTCGTCGTCCTTGTTTCATACTTACCCATTGCGCGAAGGAGCGCTTATGTTGATCAAAGCCATTCTGATTTGTTTACTGGTTTTTATTTTGTTTAACCTCTTTCGTGCCTTGCCCGTGTTATTAAAAGGCGATAATTCAGTGCCTTTATCCCGTTATCTAGGTCGCCGGGTGCTGTTTTCCGTGATTGTCTTCGTGTTATTGCTGATTGCGCTCTCCATGGGCTGGGTTGCCCCCAATCCGCGCCCATACTGAGTTAAAGAATGTAAACCAACACAAACAAGCACAGCCACACCACATCCACAAAGTGCCAATACCACGCACTGGCTTGAAAGCCAAAGTGATGCTCAGGGCTAAAATGTCCACGCATCACGCGCAACCAAATAACCAAGAGCATTACGGTTCCCAAGGTCACGTGTAAACCATGGAAGCCCGTCAGTAAGTAGAAGGTGTTGCCATACACGCCTGAATCGAGGCGCAAGTTCATTTCTTGATAGGCATGCACATACTCTTCGCCTTGAAAGAACATAAACACCGCCCCAAGTAAGACGGTCGCCAGTAAAAATCCCTTCAGCCGCCCGCGTTGGTTTTTTTCAATCGCAGTATGGGCAATATGGAGCGTGACCGACGAGGTCAGGAGGATCAGCGTGTTAAGCAAGGGCAGTCCCATCGCGGGCATTGCCGTGGTTTCTATCCCGCCCGGTGTGACAGTCAGTGGCCACTGGGCAACAAAATCCGGCCACAATACCGCCGCGGTCATCGCATTATTGCTGGCCCCGCCTAGCCAAGGTACGGCGATAAAGCGGGCGTAAAAGAGCGCACCAAAGAAGGCACCAAAAAACATCACCTCAGAGAAAATAAACCAGCTCATTCCTTGGCGAAAAGAACGGTCCATTTGGGCCGAGTAGAGGCCTTGCATGGATTCGCGGATCACATCGCGAAACCAGCCGGTCAGCATCACCACAATCAGTACGGTGCCCGCCAGCAACAACCAAGGGCCGTATCCCCCAAACAAGCCGCCTACCGTGGCACCGGCCCCTGCCGCAATTAAAAACAGCGCCAGCGCACCGACAATCGGCCATATACTGGCAGCTGGGACGTAGTAACGTTCAGGCGTCGCCATGATCGCCTCCTTATTCCTTGGCACTGGCGGTGACATCAAACAGCGTATAGGCCAGCGTTAAATGGTTAATGTCATCCGGCAGCTCAGGATCCACATAAAACACCAGGGGCAACGCCGCGTCCTCGCCACGTGGCAATGGCTGCCGGTTAAAACAAAAGCATTCAATCTTGTTAAAGTATTGCGCGGCTATCCCCGGTGAGACCGAGGGTACGGCTTGACCAATGGTGTCATAGCGTGCGTTATTGGTTGCGAGATAATTAATCGTGTGAGTCGCACCAGGGTGCACTTGCATCTGGTTGACTTGGGGCTCAAATGTCCAACGCATCCCCGGATTGATGTAGGCAATAAATTCAATGGTCACCAAGCGATCTTGGTTAATGCCAGCACTGGATGCGGCCGCCTCGGTATCCGTTTTGCCATTAATGCCCGTCACGTCGCAAAACACGTCGTAGAGCGGAACTAAGGCAAAGGCAAAACCAAACATACCCACGGCGAGCAACAGTAGACGACGAGCGGAGCGCGTTGATTTAGTGACCATGGCGCGCTTCCTCCAGATCCGGCGGTGTCTCAAAGGTGTGGTAAGGCGCGGGCGATGGCACGGTCCACTCCAGACCTTCGGCCCCTTCCCAAGGTTTAGCGGCAGCAGGCTCGCCACCACGCGCGCATTTAATGACGACGGCTAAAAAGATGAGTTGCGACAGACCAAAGGCAAAGCCACCAATGCTGACAATGGCGTTCACGTCGGCAAACTGCAGGGCATAATCGGGGATCCGGCGTGGCATGCCTGCGAGGCCGAGAAAATGCATCGGAAAAAAGAGAATATTGACGGAAATCACTGAGCACCAAAAATGCCACTGTGCCAAGGTTTCATTAAACATATGCCCAGTCCATTTAGGCAGCCAGTAATAGGCGGCTGCCATGATCGAGAACACCGCCCCTGAGACTAAAACATAGTGAAAGTGCGCCACCACAAAGTAGGTGTCGTGGTACTGAAAATCAGCCGGTGTGATCGCCAACATTAGCCCAGAAAACCCGCCAATGGTAAATAAGACGATAAATGCAATCGCAAACAGCATTGGCACTTCAAACGTTAGCGAGCCTCGCCACATGGTCGCCACCCAGTTAAACACTTTGACCCCAGTCGGCACCGAGATCAGCATGGTACAGAACATGAAAAACAGCTCGGCAAACACCGGCATTCCGGTAGTGAACATATGATGTGCCCATACCAGAAAGCTTAATCCTGCAATCGAGGCGGTGGCATACACCATGGAGCTGTAACCAAATAGCCGTTTGCGTGAGAACGCCGGCACGATGGCCGAGATAATGCCAAAACTGGGCAAAATCATGATGTAAACTTCTGGGTGACCAAAGAACCAGAAAATGTGCTGGAACAAAACCGGATCACCGCCCCCCGCCGCATCAAAAAAGCTGGTGCCAAAGTATTTATCGGTCAACACCATGGTCGCTGCTCCCGCTAATACCGGCATCACCGCAATCAGCAAAAAGGCGGTTATCAGCCAGGTCCAGACAAACAGCGGCATTTTCATATAGGTCATGCCAGGCGCGCGCATATTGATAATTGTCACAATCACATTGATCGCCCCCATAATGGAGCTGATCCCCATAATATGTAGGGCAAACACAAATAAGCCGGTGCTATCGGGGCTATAGGTAGTCGACAGTGGCGCGTAGAAGGTCCAGCCAAAGTTGGGGCCGCCACCTTCCATAAATAACGAGCCGATCAACAATAGAAACGCAAACGGCAGAATCCAAAAGCTCCAGTTATTCATCCGTGGTAGCGCCATATCCGGCGCCCCTATCATCATCGGCACCATCCAGTTAGCAAGCCCAGTAAAGGCAGGCATGACCGCGCCAAACACCATAATCAAACCATGAACCGTGGTCATTTGATTAAAAAAATTGGGCGCTATCAGTTGCAGGCCGGGCTGGAATAATTCCGCACGGATCACCATTGCCATCGCCCCACCCAGCAAAAACATGGTGAAGCTGAAAATCAGATACATGGAGCCGATGTCTTTGTGGTTAGTGGTCAGCACCCAGCGCATGATGCCGCGCGGTTTATGGTGGTGGTCGTCATGAACGGATTCTGGCGTTGTATCTGTCATAGTGCGCTCCTAAAGCTCTTCGCCCGACATCACCGCGTTAACCTGAGCGGCTTGTACCGTCTCGCCGGTGTCATTGCCCCACGCATTGCGCTCGTACGTTACCACCGCTGCTAACTCTTTGAGTGACAATTGCGGTCCAAACGCTTGCATGGCAGTGCCGGCTTTGCCGTTGACGACAATATCGATATGATCGACCAATCGATTTGGTTGCGTCGCAATCTCAGCATCCGCTAACGCGGGGAATACGCCAGGCATGCCTTGCCCTTCACTTTGATGGCACATGCCGCAGCGGCTGTCATACACTTGTTTGCCCAGCGCCATCAGTTCATCCATCGGCATTTCCATCCCCAATAAGCGTTGCTCTTCTTCGCGAGCTTGTTGCTGAGTGAGTGCGGTTTTTTGCACCCAAGCATCAAATTCTTCTTGCGGCTTGGCGATCACCACAATTGGCATAAAACCGTGGTCTTTACCGCACAGCTCGGCACACTGCCCACGATAAATGCCGGGTTTGTCGATTTTGGTCCAAGCCTCATTGATAAACCCAGGGTTGGCATCCTTTTTCACCGCGAAGGCCGGTACCCACCAAGAATGAATCACATCTTGCGACGTGATCAAAAAGCGCACCTTGCGTCCCACCGGTAACACCAAGGGTTGGTCGACTTCTAACAAATAGTTATCGCGTTTTTGTCTTTCGTTGCGGATCTGTTCAGGGCTAGAGGCAAGCAAGGAGAAAAAAGCAACATCGTGATCAAAGTAGCGGTAATGCCACTTCCATTGTGAGCCAGTCACTTGAACGGTTAAATCAGGCTTGGTGGTATCTTCCATATCGAGTAAGACTTGGGTGGCGGGGATCGCCATACCCACCAAAATGAGAAACGGTACGAGCGTCCACGCAATTTCTACCTTGGTACTTTCATGAAACGAAGCAGGCTTGGCGCCTTTGGATTTACGATGGCGGATAATGGCCCAAAACATTACGCCGAACACCAATACCCCTATCGCCACGCAAATATAGAAAATCGTCATATGCAGGTCATACACCTGCTGACTGATGGCCGTGACCCCTTGAGTCAGGTTCCACCCTTCACGTTCGGCAGCCTGCACTTGCCCAGGCAGCAAAGCCATTCCCGATGCCAGTATTGGTTTATGGTAGCTCGACACGGCCCCCTCCTGCCCGCAGGCATGAATGCATTGCACCTTTGTTTAAACCCACGCAGCTTAAGCAAAGGTTAAGGAAACAACGCGATACATACGATCACAAAAGTTAACGTTTTGTTTACATTCAATTTAGGAGATGTTTGCCCAAAGGACAAAAAATAGACAAAGAAAGATCGTGAGGCTAAGCACAGACTGGAAAGCGAAAGGCGGCACCCGCGCCGCGCTAGATCTCAATATGCAACACCATCGGGGTAAAACGCAGGCGATAACGCGGCATCGCCGCCAGTGCGCGCTGCCAAAAACGCCACCTTGGGCAGGGTTTATCAAGTGGGGAGTGTTCTTCAACCCGACAGGCCCAGGGCAAGGCTTGAATGATCGCCATACGCGGATCGGCAAAACCATGTTGATAAGATTCACACCCCAGTTTCTGGCCGATCCGGCTATGGCACTTATCCCCCGCTAAGACTAAACAGGCCTCAACTTGCGGAAAATAGCGACTAATATGCTGGCAAAATGCAGAAATTTCTTGGTTGGTGCACTCAAGTAAGGCTTGATCGCAAATTAACATGGTCGGATGACCCGCAGGGACCGCCAGTTGCGCCAGCCAATCAAGCTGTTTGACCGACCCTTGCACCATCCGGAAACGCTCACTGGTGTGGAATAAACGCTCTCGCCATAACAAGGTTTCGTCAACATCGACTTCTAACCAACGACAACGGCCGTTATCCAGTCGATAAAAGCGGGTATCTAACCCACCACCAACATTAATGATCCATGCCGTGGGATGCTGAGCAAGAAACTGTTTAACAATGGCATCACACTGGCTAGTGAGCGTGGCATAAAGAAGCTGGGTTTGATCGAGATTGTGCCAATCACATTCGGGCTGCATGACACACCCTTGGCATGCGGCGGCCGCCATGGGGTCATAGATCACGCCATTGTCAGTCAGGCTCTCACGACTGCGCAGCCACATAGGCTTAAATAGCTTACTGGGAACAGAATGCTGTTGCGTACGCACGGACACCTCCACACACGATAATCAAGGATGATAATAATTATCGTTTAAATACAGAGAAATGCAAAGATGTTTTTTTAACCGCATTCCATTGGCGGACATCAATGTCCGCCAACATGAGAAATCACATCCAATCGGTATTGCGAATCACACCAACAGCAACACCTTCAATCGTCAGTGATTGTGCAGTTAAATCCACCGAGATCGGCATAAATTCATCGTTTTCAGCATGAAGAACAACATTCGACCCTTTCTTCTCTAGCCGTTTGACGGTGACATCGTCATCCACTCGCGCGACGACCACTTGGCCATTATGTACATCTTGTGTTTTGTGCACCGCCAGTAAGTCACCGTCGAGAATACCGATATCTTTCATGCTCATGCCGCTAACTCGCAGTAAAAAGTCGGCACTTGGCTTAAACAAGGCTGGATCGACCTGATAGAGGCTCTCAACATGCTCTTGTGCCAAGATGGGCTCACCCGCCGCGACACGGCCAATTAAAGGCAAGCCTTGGTCATCAGGCGTCACCACTTCTTCTTCGCTAATTAAGCGAATACCGCGTGATGCCCCGGGAATAATCTCGAGTACGCCTTTGCGCGCCAACGCTTTCAAATGCTCTTCGGCAGCGTTCGCGGAGCGAAACCCCAGCTGACGGGCGATTTCGGCACGTGTTGGGGGCATCCCTGTGTCTTCAATATGGGTTTTAATCAGCTCGAAGATTTGTTGCTGTCTCGCGGTTAACGGCTTCATGCTCTTACCTGTCTTTTTATACAGTTAACTGTGAGTATATCCAGTAACATACGGCTTGAAAAGGACTAATTATAGACACGAGAAGCGGATCTCATTGTCGATAGCCGATTCAAATGCGCACAATCTCGCGTCAATTCTCTGCCTTTGGTTGCAAGTTCGCAGCCATTTTCTGCTATCCTTGGCGCGCATTTTGAATTTGAGGCACTGACAATCATGGCGCTCTGGCAAAAGATTTATTACAAGCTATTGAATTTGCCGCTTTCTGCCTGGGTAAAAACCCAATGTATCCCCTCTGAACCGGTCGAGCAGCTAAACCTGTCTCTCGCACGTCCTATTGTGTACGTGTTGCCGTTTCAGTCTCATTCGGATTTATTAACGCTACGGCGAACCTGTTTACGTCAAGGATTACCGGATCCATTAAAGCCCCTCATTATTGGCGATACCACACTGCCGCGCTATGTCTTTATTAGTCACGGTCGTAAGGTCTTTTCCGCGGATCAAGACTTGCCCAAACGCTCCTTAGCGCATTTTCAAGATCTGCTGCGCTTACATCGTCAAGATAGTGAATTGGATATCCAGCTGGTTCCCGCTTCCGTGTTGTGGCAACGCGATCCGGGTAACGAAACACAACGCCACCAAGCAACGCTGCACGCAATGAATGGGCCAGAAAAATTCTGGACCATCCTTACGCGTGGCCGTGATGGCATGGTGCGGTTAAGCCAAGCGGTATCCTTGCGCTATATGGCGGATAAACACGGCACCGATCAGGCGATCGCCCATAAACTGGCGCGAGTGGCAATGATCCACTTTTCGCGGCAAAAACTCGCGGCTTCAGGCCCACGCTTACCTAATCGTGCTTTGCTCTTCAAACGCCTACTGGCGTCAAAGGCCATCGACAAAGTCGTCCACGATGAAGCACAAAGCCGTGATGTGTCAGTTGAAAAAGTTCGTAAAGAAGCCGTCGACATGATGGAAGAGATTGCGGCAAACTTTTCGTATCGTTTGATTCGATACAGCGACCGCATTCTAACCTGGCTTTGGAATAAACTGTATCAAGGCCTTCATGTTAACAATGCCGAACGGGTTCGCCAGCTGGCGCAAGATGGTCACGAGATTGTCTATGTGCCTTGCCATCGCTCGCACATGGATTACTTGCTGCTCTCTTACGTACTGTATAAAGAAGGCTTAGTGCCGCCGCATATTGCCGCGGGCGTCAACCTCAACTTCTTCCCTGCCGGGCCGCTCTTCCGTCGCGGTGGCGCCTTTTTTATTCGCCGCAGTTTTAAAGGCAATCGCTTATATTCCACCGTTTTTCGTGAATACTTGGCCGAGTTGTTTGCCCGCGGTTATTCGGTCGAATATTTCGCTGAAGGCGGGCGCTCGCGCACTGGTCGCTTACTGTCGGCCAAAACGGGGATGTTATCGATGACCTTGCAAGCCATGCTGCGCGGGCAACAGCGCCCTATTACCTTGGTGCCTGTCTATATCGGCTACGAGCACGTAATGGAGGTCAACACCTACGCCAAAGAACTCCAAGGCCAACGCAAAGAGAAAGAAAGCTTTGGCCAGGTGCTCGGGATCGTGCGTAAGTTGCGCAATTATGGCCTTGGCTATGTCAACTTCGGTGAGCCGATTGCGCTCAATCAACACCTCAATGAGAAAGTGCCAGATTGGCATGATTATATTGATCCAATGGAGCCTCAAAAGCCGGCTTGGATGAACCCAGTGGTGAGTGAGTTAGCGACCAAGGTCATGACCCATATCAACGATGCTGCCGCGACCAATGCGCTGAACCTCTGTGCGACCGCGCTGCTCGCCTCGCGCCAACGAGCCCTGAGCAGAGAAGCCTTAGAAGCACAGCTTGCGGTCTATCAAGGCCTACTGACTCAGGCCCCATATTCCACCAGTAGCAGTGTCCCACAAGCCTCGCCGGTAGAATTGGTCGAGCATGCGTTGTCGTTAAATAAACTGGTGGTCGAGAAAGACACCATGGGTGAAGTCATTTCGCTTGATCGCCAGCAAGCCATCTTAATGACTTACTATCGCAATAATGTGATCCACCTAGTGGCACTGCCATCACTGATTGCACAAATCCTGGTAACCCACCAAACCATCAGTCAATCCGGCTTGCGGGCTTGTGTGCAGCAGTTGTATCCCTTGCTCAAAGCAGAACTCTTTATGAGCTTTGATGATGCCGGACTCGACAGCTACTTTGATGCACTCTTACATGCCATGCATGCGCAGTCCTTGTTGTGCTGTGAGGGCGACAAAGTCACCATGAATAATGCCAAGCTCGGCGAGCTACAATTACTCGGCCGTACCATTGCCGAAACCCTGCAGCGCTATGCCATTACCTTGACCTTGTTCACCCATCAGCCACACATTGATAAGCGCGATTTGGAAAAACACAGCCAAATGTTAGCGCAACGACTCAGCCGTTTACATGGTATCAATGCGCCTGAGTTTTTCGATAAACAGGTCTTTACCATCTTTATCGATACCCTGCGCGAGCAAGGCTATTTAGACGATGATGCCAAAGCCAATGCTGAGCGCATCCAGGCCTTAAATGACTTTGTCTGTGGTTTGATCTCACCAGAAGTGCAATTAACCATTCAAGCCGTGCTAAATCAGCCGCTGAATGAAAGCCAGCCTGATGATAGCTAACAGGGTACCGTCAGCTTGTAGTGCCCATACGCTCTTGATTACCATAAGATGTTGANCAGTTAGATACTTAAAAAAAGGCGCTTCATTGAGAAGCGCCTTTTTAGTGTCTCGTTGTTGATGATAAGAGCGACAACATTAACCGTAAATACCGGCCAAAACACCAATGAATACCACTAAACCGACATAGTTATTGTTTAAAAAAGCCTGAAAACATGCCATGCGTTCCCGTTCACGGGCAAGATAGTGTTGATAAACAAATAGCGCAAAGGCCGCTAATAGGCTCCATTGGTAACCGGCCGCCAGCTCTAGCCATTGCCCGGCGAGCATCAATAGCGCAAGCGTCAATAACTGCAATACACCAACCGCGGCTTTATCCCAACGTCCGAACAAGATAGCGGTCGATTTAATCCCAATCTTTAGATCATCATCGCGGTCCACCATGGCGTACAAGGTGTCGTAAGCAATAGTCCAGCAAATATTGGCCATAAATAGCAGCCAAATCACCGGAGGGAGTGCCCCTTGTGCCGCGGCAAACGCCATCGGGATCGCCCAGCTGAACGCCAGCCCCAACACCAGCTGGGGAAGATGGGTATAGCGCTTCATAAACGGGTAAATAAACGCCAGCGCCACCCCAACAAACGAGAGCTGAATGGTGAGCGTATTTTGGGTTAATACCAATAAAAATGCGCCTAACACTAGCGCAATAAAGAAACCCAGCGCTTCTTTCTCGCCGATCCGCCCTGAGGGCAAAGGGCGCGCTTTGGTGCGTTTGACGTGACCATCAAAGTGGCGATCCGCATAATCGTTAATCACGCAGCCGGCAGCACGCATCATATACACCCCGAGCACAAAGACGACCAGGGTCAGCAACGCCGGCATGCCATCGGCGGCTAAAAATAACGCCCATAATGTTGGCCAGAGTAATAATAAGGTACCAATGGGACGGTCTAAACGTGCAAGCTGGCCATAAGCAGCCAATTTCGTGCTCATGCGGGCGCCTCCTTGCCATATAAGGGAGAGTGAGGCAAAAAGAGTTCGGCCACTAACATGGGTCGATTATGGAGCCAAAGACGTGAGCGACGGGCATAAAGCTGGTGTGACAAGCAAGAGACATGCGCGGTTTCAATCGCATCGCGGCGAGAGGCCCGCTGTTTAAACACATGCTGACCCAGTGGTTCGGTCCCCAGCGCGTGTAAGTGGCCACCCTGTCCCTCTAAGGTGGAAGCCGGCATTAGCGTTCGCGCACAGAGCCAAGCTTGTCCGTCACCTTTGAGGACGACTTCCCGTACCACACAGGCCTCTGGGCCAATCAAAGCGGTTTCATGATCGGTCAATTTGTCCGGCGTCAGTTGATAGACCTGGAGCACGTCGACATCGAAATCCTGACAGTGGCGTTTGAGTCGCGCCGTCATGGAGTGAGATTCTAACAACCAGCTGCCTTCTGCGGTGCGCTTTAACGCCGCAATATCGGGTCGCTCCCAGCGTGCCTGTTGCAGCGCCTCTAGATAGGTATGATTTAAGTCTGACATTATTTCCTGTGCCACATCGCGCAAAATTCGCCTGTCCGTCCCCCTATGAGGCGGACAATGTTGCTATACTCGGCAGGTAATTGTATCAGGCTGACCGTGATTGGAGAATGCGCACGGCCTACTCCTATCACATCATCAACCGAATTTTTGGGTAGCTATGAGTAAACGACAACCCCTATTGATGGTACTGCTGAGCCTGTTGTTATGGGTCAGTACCGCCGTCCAGGCACAAGAAGAAGGCAGTAACGGCAACCAAGCAAAGTACAGTTACTTTTCCTTAGAGCCTGAAATTACCACCAATTATGTCACCGAGGGCCCACGGCTCGGTTTTATCAAGGTGAAAGTTGAATTGATGGTCGATGATCCTAAGTGGGTCAGCGAGCTGGAATACCACTCTCCGCTGATCCGCGATGTCATCATAGAAACCTTGGCGCAACAGACCGCGAGCAAAATTAAATCGCTGTCGGGACGCGAAGCGATTCGCAAAGCATGCCTAGAAAAGGTCAACGCGCTTCTTCTTGCCGAAACCAATCGCAGAATGCTGGCCGACCTTTTATTTACCAAGTACCTCTATCAGTAATCACCCAACTGACGGCATATCCTCAGAGACGGCATGGCTGATCACCTCTAGGTGGCTGCCTTGTGCCGCTAACATCTCCTGAATTTGCGCGGGCGGAGTGGCATCGGTAAAGACCATATCCAGTTGGGTAATATTGCCCAAGTTCACCATCGCATTACGACCAAATTTAGTGTGGTCAGCGGCCAACATCACACAGCGGCTATTGTCTAAAATGGCTTTTTTAACCCGCACCTCATGATAGTCAAAGTCCAGTAATGACCCATCATCGTCAATACCACTGATCCCCAAGATGCCAAAGTCGAGTCGAAACTGAGAGACAAAATCGAGCGTGGCCTCTCCCACAATGCCACCATCACGATTGCGTACCTCACCACCGGCAATAATCACCGTAAAATCCTGTTTCGGCATTAAGATCGCCGCCGCATTGAGGTTATTGGTGACTACCCGTAAGTTATGATGATCCAGCAATGCGCGCGCCACCGCCTCTGGGGTGGTCCCAATATCAATAAATAACGTTGCGCCGTCGGGAATGTGCTGCACCAGCGCCTGAGCGATGGTGTCTTTTTCCTGTTGTTGCAATACTTTGCGGGTCGCATACGCGGTGTTTTCAGAGCTGGAGGGCACGGTGGCACCACCGTGATGGCGGCGAATTTGATTTTCTGCTGCCAACTCATTGAGATCACGTCGAATCGTTTGTGGGCTGACATTGAAGCGCTCAACCAAGTCTTCCGTGCTCACGTATCCTTGTGATTTAACCAGATCAATGATTTGCTGATGACGTTTGTTTTGCTTCACTGCATCTCCCCTTACAAAAAAAGCCCCCGCGATCACGAGGGCTTCCTAGTTTACGCATAGCCACTAGGCGATGCCAAGACAGATCATTTAGGCAGCGTGCACAGCCGCGTCACGGCGCACACGATGCTCTCCCGCCCACGCGAGGCACAAGAAGAAGATGGCCAAGCCACAGCCACCGGTGAGCAGCATAAAGCCACCGTCCCAGCCAAAGTGATCCACGGTATAACCCAGAGCAATGTTCGCGACAACCGCGCCACCTAGGTAACCAAATAGTCCGGTCAGTCCTGCCGCGGTACCCGCCGCTTTTTTCGGTGCCAGCTCCAAGGCATACAGACCAATGAGCATCACGGGGCCATAAATTAAGAAGCCAATCGCAACCAGTGCCACCATATCAATGCCTGGGTTGCCGGCGGGGTTAAACCAATACACCAACACAGCGATCGTCACCAGCACCATAAATAGCACCCCGGCTGGCGCACGTGCTCCTTTAAAGAACTTATCGGACATCCAACCGCACAACAGTGTGCCTGGGATACCGGCCCATTCATATAAGAAGTAGGCCCAAGACGATTTATCCACAGTAAAGCCTTTGGCTTCATCCAGGTAAACCGGCGCCCAATCGAGCACGCCATAGCGAATCAAGTAAACAAAGGCATTGGCAATCGCGATATACCACAACAGACGGTTTTTCATCACATAAGTGATAAAGATGTCTTTGGCAGACATTTCTTTTTCAAATGCTTCTTCGTCATAGTTATCCGGATAATCGTCTTTGTACTCTTCAATCGGCGGCAAGCCACACGATTGTGGGGTATCTCGCAAGGTAAACCAGATAAAGACAGCGACCAACGCAGCAAAGAATGCCGGCACATAGAAAGAAGCGCGCCAGTCGTCGTTAAACAGCCATAAACCCAGTAAGAACAAAGGACCAATCAGTCCGCCACCAATGTTATGGGCAACGTTCCAGACGGAGACTAGCTCACCACGCTCTTTCCGTGACCACCAGTGCACCATGGTGCGTCCACAAGCCGGCCAGCCCATACCTTGCACCCAGCCATTGATAAACAGCAGCACAAACATGATGGCAATACTGCTTGTCGTCCATGGCAAAAAGCCAAAGCTGAACATCACCAGTGATGACATTAACAGACCGGCACTTAAGAAATATCTTGGGTTTGAGCGATCAGACACGCTGCCCATGAGGAACTTGGACAAACCATAAGCGATGGATACCGCCGCCAATGCGACACCTAGATCGCCGCGACTAAAGCCATATTCATCAATCAGAAACGGCATCGCCAAGCTAAAGTTTTTACGCACCAGATAATAACCGGCATAGCCGATAAAAATACCAAAAAATAATTGCCAGCGCAGTCGGGTATAAGTGTCACCGATCTGTGACTCTGGCAATCTTTGCCGGTGAGCTGCCGGCCGAAAGATTCCAAACATGGGAGGGTCCTCAGTAAGATGTACGCGATGGATTAATTAAAAAGATAAAAATCAAACAAGTGAGCAACTAAAATTTCGATTTCGCTCAACAAATGGAATAATTACTCAAAATGAAAACCAAAACCGTGAAAGCGAACATAAAAACATAGATCTGACGCAATAAATGCGTGATTTAGAACAAAAAAAGAGCAATTCATTGCTCTTTTTTTAGGGCACAGTGGTATCTGTCGATGAACGAGGGGTTAGCGGATAGTCAAGCGTGGCGTTTTGCGTCCCATAAACCCAGGACACAACCGATGATTAAGCCAAATAAATGCGCCATATTGGCGATGTTCATGCCCATAGGCTGGAAAAATCCAATCACCAGCCATGCCAGCATAAAGATCACATAGGGTTTTTCGATGGTTAATCCACGCTCGGGAGCCAACCAAGTTAGCCACCATAAATAACCCAATAGCGCATAAACCACGCCGGAAAGCCCACCAAAATACGGGCCGTCTAACCAATATTGGCCTAAGCCTGMGAAAAGTGCGGCAAAGAGAAAGATCTGCACCAGCTTACTGCTACTATCGAGACGCTCAATTCGACCTCCAAGTACCCACCACCACAACAAATTAAAGATGATGTGTAAGGCAGAAAAATGCAGCAGCGCATGGCTGAATAAACGCCATAATTGCCATTGTTGGCTGCTGTCTGCAGGAAACAGCAGACGACGCACCACCACATCAAAGCCGCCGAGGGTCATCAGCGTAAACAAAGCCACACAGATAAACATGATACTCAAGGTAACCGGGCCAGATTTCTCTTTGACCGTTTGCCATAATCGGGCTGAGGGGTAGTGAAAGCGTGCTTGGCGCGTCTCGGCAACTTGCCAAGACGCCGCTTGATAACGACTATGTGTTGGATCGTCAATAAAACGTTCAAGCTCGTTGTCGACCCATGCTTTATCGTCGTCATTAATCAACCAAACCGCAACGTGTGCGTCTGGCTCTGGCGCGAGCTCAAGGCTAACATCATGCGCAGCCGCGTAATCGATAAAAGCTTGTGCCAAGCGCGCATTGGGCAATACCGCGATTTTTTGCATGGGCTGTCCTATTTTATATCGATCCCTGATGCGGTCGGCAGTGACTGTCGATGCCAGGCTTCAAATCCACCATCGACACTATAAACCACATCGAAACCTTGATTGATCAAATACTGTGCCGCCCCTTGGCTACTGATCCCGTGATAACACATCACCAAGACGGGTTGATCAAAATCGACCTGATCCATAAACGCCACCAGCGTGTCGTTGGTGAGGTGATAGGCCTCTTGAGGATGCGCGACCTGAAAGGTTTGAGGATCACGAATATCCACTAATACTGCATTTTGCTGATCATCGTTCAGCATTTCCCACGCATCGGTCACAGAGATATGTGCGAACTGATCCATACCTTATACCTCTCCACTCACAAAGTTATTCCCAGCTGATGTTACACGAGGATCGCGTGCGCCTCGAGATGAACCCGCATTGTACCTGAGTTTGTCTCACCCCGCCTGCCTAGCAATACTCGCTTTGTTTGATTTTTGATCGTTTGTGGACAAAGGTGTGAATTGCGTTGATAAGCGATGATCGCATCTGAGGATCCACTACATATAGTAGTGATCCAGGATAAGCTGTGTATAACTTGCTATCGCGATGAGTACCGCCTGGTTTTCAGGCATAAAAAACCGGCCAACGGGCCGGTTTTTCTTCACGAAACCAATACAAGGATCAGGAGGCGCTATAGCGCATCGCCAATGGCTTGCTTTAATTTCTTCATCGCATTTTTTTCTAGTTGCCGCACACGCTCTGCGGAGACTTGATAATGCGTTGCCAAGTCTTGCAACGTTGCCTTATTGTCCTCTAACCAACGAGCACGAACAATATGCTGACTACGTTCATCCAAGCCTGATAACGCATTCGCCAAGCGACGATTAGCGTGCGCCTCCCAGTTTTCTGCCTCTAGAGACTCGGCAATATCTGAGCTTTTGTCCTCTAGGTAGTAAACCGGCGCCATTGGGCCATTTTCACGCTCATCGTCTGCCGATGCGGGCGCTTCAAAGGTCGGATCTTGTGCCGCTAAACGGGCCTCCATCTCACGAACTTCTGACGCCTCAACGCCAAGTTGCTGCGCGACCATATTCACTTCGTCGTTATTAAACCAACCCAAGCGCTTCTTATTTTTACGTAAGTTGAAAAACAGCTTACGTTGCGCTTTGGTCGTTGCCACTTTAACGATACGCCAGTTACGTAATACGTACTCGTGAATTTCGGCTTTGATCCAATGAACGGCAAATGACACCAGACGTACGCCAACTTCAGGGTTGAAACGTTTGACCGCCTTCATTAAGCCAATGTTGCCTTCTTGAACCAAATCCGCGATGGGTAAGCCGTATCCGGTGTATCCACGGGCGATGTGAACAACAAAACGCAAGTGAGATAAGATCAGCGACTTCGCCGCCTCCAAATCACCATGATAATGGAGACGCTCGGCCAGCGAATGCTCCTCTTCCGCGCTGAGCATAGGGTGGCTGTTAACCGCTTGCAGATAACCATCGATGTTACCTTGTACAATCGGTGCCAATGCGTTCATCTCTTTTGTCATTCAAACCTCGTTTCCGAATCATCGAAGACCGAATTGCTATTAAGCATGCAAAAATATACCCAAGCGGGGGAAAACTGCAAGCCCTGATGCCTCTCTCGTTGTTCTATGACCGTATTATCCCTATACAGGTTCAATCTCTTTTAAGTGACGGCGCGTCGCCAGCAAGGCAGCGCCTACGCCAAGCAAAACGGATCCCATCAATAATAGCAAAGACTCATCCCAACTCAGTCCGCTGAGGGTAAAGGGCTTGTCATATAGCTGTGCAAATTGGTGGACGGCACCATCCATCAGCCACGTATTCATGGCAGTGAGAATCCAGGCCACGACTGCGGCTAAGCTCCCCAGCCAAGCCCCCATATATAAATAGGGACGCAGAATAAAACTGTCCGTTGCGCCCACCATTTTCATCACCTGGATCCGGGGTTGATGATGCAGGACCTGTAAGCGCAGCGTATTGCCGACCAGCAAAACAACAGCCGCCAGCATTAAAATAGAAAATAACCACGCCATCGTCATCGCCAAGGTCTTTATGGCATCAAGACGCGCGAGCCAATCGGTATCGAGCCGCACTTCAGCGACCTCATCCCGTTGCCTTAATTGCTCTGCTAATCCACTCGCGCGATCCGACAGTGTCCGAGTGCTGTCACTGTCAGCGTCTCCCCTGGGAACCACCACGATCACGCTGGGAAGAGGATTGTCCTCCAATAAAGTGACCGCTTGATGAAAGCCACGCTGCTTTTTAAGCGCAGTCATGCCTTCAGACGGTGACACATAGGTGACGCTATCAACACCTGGCCACGTTTTCAGTGTGTCCGCCAGCGCCTGTCCCTGTTGCTTCGTTTGTGTCGGCGACAAGAAAACATTGATCTCTGCTGGGCTTTGCCACTGCGCACTTACCGCGACCACATTTTTAGCTAGCAAATAGAAGGTCGCCGGCAAAGACAAGGCAACGGCCAGCACCATCAGCGTAAGTAAATTACCCATCGGACGCTGAAAAAGATCACGCCAAGCCGTCAATGCGTGACGTTGCTGGGTCTGAATAAATGATTCAGCCATGCCCCACCTCCGCTAAGCTTCCGTGTTGAAGGTCAAAGCGCCGTAAATGGTTGTATTGTTCGAGCAGGCTGGTGTCATGCGTTGCCATCAAGATGGTCACCCCGACTTGATTGAATAAGCGGAATAATTCCATAATTTGCGCAGACAACGCCGCATCTAAATTTCCGGTCGGCTCATCAGCCAACAGCACTTGGGGACGATTGACCACCGCACGCGCAATCCCTACCCGCTGTTGCTCCCCACCGGACAGTTGTATGGGGTTACAACGCGCTTTATCAAGCAAACCAACTTTATCGAGCGCGGCTGAAACCCGCTTTTTGATTTCATTGTCTGACTGCTGCTCAATCCGTAAGGGCAAGGCGACATTTTCGAACACAGTCGCGTCCATCAGCAGTTTATGATCTTGAAAGATAATCCCTAAATGACGACGCAAAAAGGGAATATCTTGACGCGGGAGGCGCGATATATCGTGGCCGTTGAAATAAATATGTCCATCACTGGGACGTTCAATGCCACAAATTAGTTTCAACAAGGTGCTCTTCCCTGCGCCTGAATGACCCGTGAGCAGGGCCATGTCGCCTTTAGGCAATTCAAAATTAACCTTTTGTAAGGCCTGACGCCCCCCGCGATAGGCTTTGCTGACTTGCTGAAACTGGATCACGGTTATTCCTCCCGGCTAAACAGCGCCTCGATAAAGTCATTGGCGTTAAAGGTGCGTAAATCCTCAATGCCTTCACCGACACCAATATAGCGAATCGGAATATTAAATTGTTCAGCCACCGCAAAAATCACCCCGCCTTTTGCGGTGCCATCTAATTTAGTGAGGGTAATACCGGTGATCGGTGCTATCTCATTAAATAACTTAGCCTGACTGATCGCATTTTGCCCGGTGCCTGCATCAAGGGTAAGCATCACTTCGTGCGGGGCACCTACGTCTAGTTTTTGCATCACACGGACAATTTTGCGTAGCTCTTCCATCAAGTTGGCTTTGTTTTGCAAGCGTCCGGCGGTATCGGCAATCACCACATCGACATTTCGTGCTTTGGCCGCTTCAATCGCATCATAAAGCACAGACGCGCTATCAGCGCCGGTATGCTGGGCAATCACGGGCACGTGGTTACGCTCACCCCAAGCTTGCAGTTGTTCAACGGCGGCAGCACGGAAGGTGTCACCGGCGGCTAACATGACCGATTTGCCTTGATCCTGAAATTGGCGTGCCATTTTGCCGATCGTGGTCGTTTTACCCACGCCATTGACGCCAACCATCAAGATCACATAAGGCTTTTGATCCGTCAGCACCAAGGGTTGCTCAACGCTTTCCAGCATGTGCGCCATTTCTTGTTTGAGAATGCCGTACAGGGCTTCACCATCTTTGAGATCGCGACGGCTGGCCTTATCAGTGAGGTTATCAATGATTTTGGTCGTGGCTTCCATCCCTACATCAGAGATCAGCAACTGTTCCTCAAGCTCTTCAAATAGCTCTTCATCGATTTTCTTGGCTCTGGCTCTGGCTCTGGCTCTGGCTCTGGCTCTGGCTCTGGCTCTGGCTCTGGCTCTGGCTCTGGCTCTGGCTCTGGCTCTGGCTCTGGCTCTGGCTCTGGCTCTGGCAAGCTACCCGTGTTGATTTCGCCCTCAGGTGCAAGGCTTTCTTGTTGATTTTGTGAAGCAGTTTCAACAGACGTATCCGTCGACGTCACTGACGCCACCGTATCGTCCGCCACGTCTGGCGAATGCGTTGATGATTCTTGTTCTGGGTCCGGCTGTGCCTGGTCTTTTTTACGACCCAAGCCCAACCATGACATAAATCCACGTTTCTTTTTTTCTGCCATTGGCAAATCCTAAAGCATGCTTGATACAATCAGCGGCACAATACCGAATCGGCATAGTCTACCACCTTCTTAACGGTCAAAAAATCTATGGTTAAACGCGCCAACCGCAAACCCTCATCGCCTACCCCTTCTCGTGGGGTTGGGTCTGTCCGTATTATTGCTGGCCGCTGGCGTGGCCGTAAGCTTGCGGTACAAGACGCGCAAGGGCTCCGCCCCACCACTGACAGGGTGAAAGAAACCGTTTTTAACTGGCTCGCGCCTTATTTGCCAGAGGCTCGCTGCCTCGATATTTTCGCAGGAAGTGGCGGACTCGGCTTTGAAGCGCTCTCTCGTGGCGCAAGCTGGGTCCATTTTTGTGAGAAACATCCCGCGGCAGCCAAACAATTACGGGCTAATGTAGATCACCTTGGGGCGCAAAACGCACACATTGATTGCGGCGATGCGCTCGCCCTACTTGCCACCGCCCCCAAAGACGGTCCGTATGATATTGTGTTTGTCGATCCGCCTTTTCATCAAGGCCTACTCGAGGACACCTTAGCCACGTTAGACGCCAATCATTGGCTTGCGCCAAACGCCTGTGTTTATGTCGAAGCCGAGAGTGATTTAGAGGCTTGTCAGATCCCCGCGCATTGGCACTGTCACCGTGAAAAACGCGCAGGACAAGTCAACTACCGGTTATATTTTACTGAACCCGATCATTAAGCAAACAAGACCCGTGAGAGAAAAACTATGAAAGTGTTAATCGTATTGGCGAAAGCCGCCATCGCCTTTGTGTGGCTGGTGTTGATTGCCAATATTGTCCATCCTTTTCCTGGTGTCGCCGCCATGGCACTGTACATCATGACGGGCTTTTTGTTGGTCATGCACGGCTTACAAATGCTGATCTTTTTAGGGGCCTTTGGCGATAAAGTTGCCATGAGCCGCTGGGAGAAGTGGTCAATTCTGATTTTTGGGATCTTTGCGCTGCTCGATATTCGCCGTAAGTATATGATGTAACGCAATCACTCGCGACTATGCTGGCACTGCCAGCATAGTTCAAAGCTACCGGCATTCTCTTCTCCGCATGCTTGGCAAATCCAATGGGTGTGACTTTGGGCTTCGTATTCCTGTAGCAACGTCCGCGCCTGACTCACCTTTTCTGGCTCGACCCACAAGGTGACCCCCTGAACATCCGGGGGTAGCTCTCCCACCGCGGCACTCAATGTTTCGCCTTTTAACACACAATCAATCTGGTGGCTGACCAGTAACCCTTTTAGGCTGTGTGCTTCTAAGAGGTTCATCGCTTGATAGACTTGCTCCATGGTTATCCTCCTTGGGCGATCACCACCGAGGCGCTAATCAATGCTTGCGCCACAAAGTAACTCGACATCACCATCGCTTGTGCTGTACGGAACTCACCTTTAAAACGCGCAAAGGCAAGCACCGTATCTGAGAACATGAAGAATATTGCTCCCACTAACGCCATCCCTGCTGCGAGAGAATGGGTGTTCAACCAGTACTCGCCTGCGGCCCATACCATCTGTGTGATCACGGCAATGTAGATAGCAACCGGCAAGGCAAAACGCCCAAGGTCGGGAAGTAGCAAAAGAAAGACGATCACTCCAAGGCCTGAGAGCATGGCGGGTAACCACCACACCATGTGGCCGTCAAATTGCGCCCAGAACGCAAATATATAAACGAGATGTGCGAATAAAAAGCTGGTTAACCCATGGACAAATCTGTCTTTGGGTAGCATTAAAAAGACATCACCGACCACTGACAGTAATAGTGCAACGAATACCCATTGCGCATAATGGGAGACGCTAAGATGTGCACCAACAATGAGCATCAGCAGCACAATGGTCAGAGGTTTAAAAAGATAAAACTGCCAACGCGGGCCCCGGTAGGCTGCGGAGATATGCAGCAGTCCAGAACAACAGACAGCGAACCAGCTCCACATGATTATCATTCCTTTCACAAAAAAGGACGCCAAGTCTAGGCAGGTTAGCGAAGATGTCCAGTGTACCTTGATAAGAACAAGATCCAGTTTAAAAAAATCGTAACGTTAACGAGGTGGTGACAGTCGCGGCGAGTCGCTCGTTAGCCGCTCCATTGCGGCCAAACTTGCGCGTAAAAACCTATCGCCCCAGCGGTAAACAGCAGAATAAGAGCAGCAGCAAGGCGCCATATTAAGCGGTTGCTTCGCGGTACCAGTTCCGACTCACAATACTTGCTTACCGATATAAATTTACGCATATCATCGACTTGGTAACCGTCTTCATGCACCACTTTATTCCTAATGGTCGCCACGAAGCGCAGATTTTTGACCACCTCATGGGGAAGCCGTTTTTGACTGCTGTCGATAAGCTGGTGGAGCCCTTTCCCTTCCGCGTGGTAGTGCTGGCGCAGTAAGCTTTCTAGGCGCTTACTGTGCTTAATAACCACTGCTACATCATCCATGATCTCTCTCCTTGCTGGCTCACTGCCATCTTTCTAGTATGACGGTTTTTATGCCCTTTAGGGATTCGCGATTTCATGATTGGGATCTGACTCCGTATACATGCTTTCAATAACTTATGACTGCTTTTATCGCAAAAAGTGTCATCCACTAGGGAACCAGCCACGCGGTGATGCGCTGACGCTGTAATAATGCCGTTATCAACGCCGCGCCTGCAAACGCATAAATCGTCAGAGCCGGGATCCATAGCCACGATGGCGACAAGATCGGCCAGTATGCACGCACCGGCCAAAGGAAAATCGGATGAATCAAATAAATGCCGAGGCTATAACGACTTAGCGTGGCCACCCATGATGGTGTGGTTCGTCCCTGCCGCCACTGCCGAACCGCCAAAAAGACCGCGGCGCTGATCAGTACCGTGTTGATCGTCGTGTAAGATAACCAGCCTTCGGTGATATAACGCTGGTATTGGATACTGGTACCAAGCACATGGTATCCGGTCATTCCCACGGCGAGTAACCCTAAAACCCACCAAAGAGGCCGCGCGCGTGGGTAATAATGAAGCCAAAACCCCAGCCACAAATAACCGCCATAAAGAATAAAGTCATTCCGCCACCACCCCTGCGCGCCCGATAAATGCCAGGCGGTGACGCCCATCCACGCAAGCCCCACCGCCGCCACGCCCGGTGCCGATAAATGCGCGACAATGGGACGCAGTATCGGAATCCAAAGTAACAGCGGGATGTAATAGTAAAAAAACCCTAGGTGATAATAGGTCTCATGGTCGGGCGCAGCGTGTAATGTTTGCGCTACCGTCTGCCAAGAAAAGCCTTCAGCAGTGAGTCCAGATAAGCCCGCGAACAATAGCGACCAAAGCACAAAAGGCACCACCACTTTCATCACCCGACGCTGAATAAAGTGTCTAAGAGTGAACCGGTGCGAAGACGACAACAGCAACATCCCTGAAATCATAATAAATATAGGGACCACCCAGCGGCTGGCGCTATTGAGTCCGACCGCCACGCTCCAATCTGATAAAGCGATCTGACCAATTTCAGTGCGATACGGCCCCAAGACATGAATCGCGACCACAAATAATGCGGCCAACACGCGAAGTACATCGAGATACGCAATATGCCCTTGATGTTGCGCTGGTTGCATTTGTTAACACCTTTAACCATCTGAGTGAACAAGACGAACTTCATAATACACCAAATTGCCGTCAAAAGACGCTCATTCACGACAACTTACAGTTAAGTATGTCAATTTTTATACCAAAAACTAGCACATAGAACGGCTTATTACGTTAAAAGTTAGTATTTAATGTTGATATTTAGTTTAAAAAACAATTAACATCCGGCCTTCTTTCCCATTGACGGGAAGTGCAGCACTAACATGGAGACAAATGACATGCACTCAAACACCTCCGAGCAACGGGGCGGCCCACATAAACGCACGCTGTTTACGCGTTTTCTCGATACCGTCGAGTGGCTCGGCAACTTATTACCCCATCCTGTGACCTTATTCGCAATTTTCTGCGTCGCCATTCTGCTGGCATCGGGTGTCGCCGGTTACTTTGATGTTTCAGTGGCGGATCCGCGTCCAGAAGGCGCAAGCGGGCGTGCCGCCGATGGCATGATCTACGTGCAAAGCCTGCTTAATGCCGAAGGTTTGCAAATGATCGTCACCAATTTGGTGAAAAACTTTACTGGCTTTGCGCCATTAGGCACCGTATTGGTTGCTATGTTGGGTGTCGCAGTAGCCGAGCATTCTGGCTTACTCTCAGCATCAATGCGTGGTTTAGTGATGGGCGCCTCTCGCCGTACCGTCACCTTTACCATTGTCTTTGCAGGTATTATCTCTAACACCGCCTCAGAGCTCGGTTATGTGGTCTTAATTCCGCTCGCGGCGATGATCTTTCACTCGTTAGGCCGCCACCCACTTGCCGGCTTAGCAGCAGCATTTGCCGGGGTGTCGGGCGGCTATTCAGCTAACTTATTTCTGGGTACCGTCGACCCATTGCTCTCCGGGATCACCGAATCTGCTGCACAAATGATTGACCCCGAGTACACCGTGGGCCCAGAGATGAACTGGTACTTTATGTTTGTCTCCACCTTCTTTATTGCCTTTGTCGGCGCCTGGATAACCGATAAGATTGTTGAGCCTAAGCTTGGACCTTATGACCAAAGCCAAGCGTCTGAAGACATTTCTGCGGCCTCGGCCAGTAAGCTTAATGATGACGAAAAACGCGGCCTGCGTAATGCGGGGATTGCGGTGCTGATTGTCAGTGGTATTTTAGCGCTCACCATTGTCCCAGAGTGGGGAGCACTGCGTCATCCCGAGACCGGTGACGTGGCGGGATCTCCGTTCTTGAAAGGGATTGTCGCCTTTATCATGGTGTTCTTCGCGGTACCGGGTATCGTGTTTGGTCGTACGGTTGGTACCATCAACAACGATCGTGATGTGATTGACTCGATGTCGAAATCGATGAGTGCGATGGGGATGTACATCGTACTGGTGTTCTTCGCCGCTCAGTTTGTCGCCTTCTTTAAGTGGACCAACTTCGGCCAAGTGATTGCCGTCGGCGGCGCAGACTTTCTGCAAACCATTGGTTTAACCGGTCCTGCGTTATTCTTTGCCTTTATTTTAATGTGCGGTCTAATCAACCTATCGGTGGGATCTGCATCGGCACAATGGGCGATTACCGCACCGATTTTTGTGCCGATGTTAATGTTGGTGGGGTATGCACCAGAGACCATCCAGTCCGCTTATCGTATCGGTGACTCGGTCACCAATATCATTACTCCGATGATGAGTTACTTTGGGCTGATTTTGGCGGTAGCTTGCCGCTATGTGAAAAACCTGGGGATTGGTACCTTAATAGCCACCATGCTGCCTTACTCGATGATCTTTATGGTCGGGTGGAGTATCTTGTTCTATGTGTGGGTTTTTGTTCTCGGTTTACCGGTCGGCCCGGGCGCAGAGACGTATTACAACTTTAACCAATAATCGTCTTTGATTCTTTACCAGGCAAGCCGATCACGCTTGCCTTTTTCCCTCTTAAGTGGGATTTTCATCCTTCCTCGAAGACGGTTATAGTAACGCTATCTCAATGATGGTAGCCAACAAATGACAACTCTTGCCGACAGTCAGGACCAACCGGCTTGCGACGCTCACTCTCTTGCCCGCGAGGCACAACTGAGTGAGACGTTTAAACACAATATTACGCCCTTTTGGCAGCAACGTGAGCATGGATTTTTCCATGGAGAAAGTGGCTTGCGTCTGCATTGGTGTAGCTTTACGCACCCACAACACACGCGTGCAGTCGTGGTGGTAAATGGCCGCATTGAAAGCGTAATGAAGTACCAAGAGATCTTTTATGACCTCTTTCAAATGGGCTATGACGTTTACAGCTTTGATCATCGCGGCCAAGGTTTATCAGAGCGTTTAGTCATTAAACCGCGCGATTTGGGACATGTTGAACGTTTTGACGATTATGTCACCGATCTCGCGACCTTCATGCAAACCATTCGGGCCCATCGTCATTATGATCAGACCTTCATGCTAGGTCACTCGATGGGGGGCGCCGTTGCCACACTCTATGCGCATCAGTATCCGAACGCGCTCGCAGGATTAGCCATGACCGCGCCCATGTTTGGCGTACAAGTGAGTCCCTGGCTCGGCCGTATCGCGCCTTGGCTTTGTCGCTCGATGGCACGCTATCAACACCCACCGCGTTTTGGGCCGGGGCAAGTGGGCTATCGTCATGTGCCGTTTGAGCAAAACCGCCTGACTCACTCGCGAGCACGCTATGCCTGGTTTCGCCAGCTATATATCAACCAACCCCAGTTACAAATCGGTGGACCGAGCGCGCGCTGGATTGCCGAAGGCATGGCCGCAGGCGAACAATGCTTAGCGGTCGCATCACAATTAACGACGCCAACATTTATCTGCCAAGCTGGTGGCGAGCAAATCGTCTCTAATCCGGCCATGTCGCAATTTCATTTTTTACGCCAACAGGCCAATCAACCCAGTCAATGGCAGTTTTTTGCAGGGGCACGGCATGAGATCCTGTTTGAAACCGACACCCATCGTATTGCAGCTTTATCCGCAATACGCGACTTTTTTGATCGCCAATGCAAGAATCGCTAATGCAAGCTGCCGGCTCATCCATGGGGTCACTAAAAGCGGAAATCAAACAGTGATAGTGTTCCCTTTTTAACCGCTACGAGTTGCAGTAGACTCAAAGTATACTGTGATTGTGATCGCCAAACTAATGAGGACATGATGTACAAACTTGTCGCTTCTGATCTCGACGGTACCTTGCTGACGCCTGAGCATCGTATCGCCCCCTATACCAAGCAAGTGCTGGAGCACCTTCATCAGCAAGGTATTCACTTTGTGTTTGCGACAGGTCGCCATCATGTCGACGTTGCTAGCATTCGTGAAACGGTTGGTATTCCAGCTTACATGATCACCTCGAACGGCGCCCGTGTGCACGACAGTGATAACCAGTTGGTTTACCAGCATAATGTTGACCCTGCTATCGTCGCGAGTCTGATTCAAGACGTCAAAGATGATGCAACTGTCACCATTCACTTATACCGTGATGATGAATGGCTACTGAGTAAAATGGACGAAGAACTCGCCCGTTACCATCAAGACTCAGGGTTCCAGGCCCGTGAATTTGACGTCGATAATCCCCCGGTTGATAACGTGGCCAAGATTTTCTTTATCCGCCATGATCATGACTACCTACTGCAGTATGAGCATCAATTTATTGAGCAGTATGGGGATCAAGTCAGCATTGCCTTCTCTACCCCTTTCTGTCTCGAAGTCATGGGGAGTGGGGTGTCAAAAGGCGCAGCCTTAGAGGCCGTCGCCCGCCGCCACCAGCTCAATCTCAGTGACTGTATTGCGTTTGGCGATGGCATGAATGATGTCGAAATGCTGAATGCCGCCGGCCAAGGGCTGGTGATGGCAACGGCACAAGCACGGGTAAAAGCGACTCTTTCAGACAAGGCAATCATTGGCAGCCATGCCGACGAAGCCGTCGCTCGCTATTTAAAAGCCCATTTATTGGATCAGTGACAGCTTCATTGGGCTTACTTTTGGCGCCAGCCTCGCTGTGGTCACTCCCCCACCATGGCGAGGATGGCCTGCCATTGGGTATCCGTCACCGGCATCACACTTAGACGGTTGCCTTTTTTCACCAAGGGCATCTCAGCCAGGGCCGGATTACCTTTCATCTCAGCCAAGGTAATTAACGGTAAATGACGCTGATACGCCACATCCACCATAAACCAACGCGGGGCTTCTGGGGTGGCTTTAGGGTCAAAGTAGCCACTGTCTGGCTCAAACTGGGTATGGTCGGGATAACACGCACGCACCACGGTCGCCACGCCGACTACCCCAACGTGCTTGCAGGATGAGTGATAAATCAACACCTGATCACCGACCGTCACCTCATCACGCAGCATATTTCGTGCTTGATAATTGCGCACCCCTTCCCAGCATGAAACCTTTTGCTGCTTTAAGGTGTCTATGGAAAACGTATCTGGCTCGGTTTTAAATAACCAATAACGCATGCTAGCTTGCTCTTCATCCAATCCTAATGGCAATCTTGCCCGCCAGCTTGAATCGGCGCAAGTCTGTCTATCGCTTATCACAAGGAGTTTATCGTGCCATCCACTCGTCATCTGTTCGTGATTACCGCTGTGAGTGTGCTCAGTTTGGTGGGATGTAGCCAATCTTCTGGCCCTATAGAGCTTGGGCACCGTAGCGATGTCGTTGCCTCGGGACTCAGTCAGTCGCCAATTCCTTTTATGCAAAGCGGTCGTATCGCTGTGAGTCCCGAAACAGCCAGTTTTACCCCCTGCGGCAGCCAACAACAGTACTGGCTCGATTTAACCAGCGAACAGCGCGCGGCACTTGACCAGCATGAGGCGTCGGTTTATGCCGAATTTGAAGGTTTTTTCACCCCTGTCTCTCGCCGAGGTTTTAGTGCCGATTACCCCGCCGCCGTCACCGTTTCGCGCTTAAACATGCTGACACGTGAGCTAAAAGGTTGTGCTCAACCGCGTAATACTGTGCTGGCCGAAGGCAGTGATCCCCAACTTTGGTCCGCCGCGGTAGGAAAAGGACATGTAGCGTGGGAAAGTGACAATGATACCCAAGAGGTTCCCCTATCCGACTATCAGTTGGACGATGAACAGGCACAGTTTAGCAGTAAAGAGGCCGTTCTCACTCTCACCCTCAACGGCTGCCAACAAAGCGAACACACCCTTTATGGCTGGCAGGCTCGTTTAAAAACAGCCCAAAATACCTTCCAAGGCTGCGCGGTTTTGCCTTCAGCCGACACCAGCCAGCATTGGACGGGCCAATATCAAGGCACCAGCCAGCACTCAGGCCAACCAACACTGACCACCAAACTGACGTTACTGCCTGACCACAGCGCCATCACTACCTATCACCCGCAAGGGGAAGCCGTGACTAAAGAAACCGGGGTTTGGCAGCCGGTCGCTAACAATAAGGTACAAGTACTGACCACTCGTAGCGGCGAACAAATGGTAGTGTCTGAGCGTATTTATCAACGCAACGGCTTGTCCTTGACCGCAACCGAAGAGACATTTAATGGCAATACGTATCCTTTGGGCCCTGAAGGGTTAACACTTAAGCGTCAGGTCGATGGCGCGGACAGCAGACAACAATGACCTGGTATTCGTGGCTGGGCTTGCGCACAATAGCGCGCTATTAACCAAGGAGACAATCATGGCCCGTTCGCCCTGCCGCCAATGCGGTTTTACCTATCACTGTATCTGTCACTGCTATTGGCCGCTTGAAAGCCAATTGCAATGCGTGCTGGTGATGCACGAAAACGAAGCGGCGCGCCAATCCAACACCGGCAAACTGGTTAAAGCGGCACTCCCCCACACTCAGATAGAGATTTGGCAACGCAAACAACCACCGCAAGCCTTGCTCGACAGCTGGGCGCGCGGTGATGTATCACCTTGGTTGTTGTTTCCCAGTGATGATGCCGTCCCCGCAGATAGACTCTTCGCTGACCCGGCTCGGTCTGTCTCTTGCGAGAATAGGTTAGTCTCTTGCGCGGATAGGTCAGTCTCTTGCGCGGAGACGTTAGCCGCCACGAATGCGCCTCGCGCGCCGTTACAATTTGTGGTGCTGGATGCGACTTGGCAGCAGGCGCGAAAAATACTCAATAAAAGCCCATGGCTCAACCGTCTGCCGCGGGTCAGTTTGCCGTCGACAGCCGCCTCGCAATATACGCTCAGGCGCAACCAGCCACCTGGACACCTGTGTACCAGTGAAGCGGTGAGTGCATTACTACGAAGCCGAGGCGACGTGGATGCCGCCACGCAGCTGGACTATTTTCTTGCCCACTTTATCGAGAGCTACGAGGCCGACCGCCATCATCAAACCGAGCCTCTCCCCGCCGCCAAGGTGCTGACGCCAAAAGAATGAACAAAAAAACGCCGAGCACAGCGCGCTGCCATGCTCGGCGTTTAAGCGGTTTATAGGTTACAGCTTAAAGCGGCTGATCTCTTGCTCGAGGCTATGAGAAAGCTCGGATAACGTCGCAGCTTGACGCGCGGCTTCATCCGCTTCGGTCGATAGCTCATTGGACACATCGCGAATGCCCTCTGAGTTACGGGTGATCTCCGACGTCACGCTCGACTGCTCTTCCGCTGCCGACGCAATTTGGGTCGCCATATCGCTAATCTGGCTCACCGCCGCGACAATCTGGCTCAAGCTTTCGTTCGCCGCGCTGGCATCGTCCACACTGGCATGAGCGCGTTGCTGGCTATCTTGCATCATGGTCACCGCGCGACCGGTTGCCTGCTGCAAGGTATCAATCATCTGCTGAATTTCGGTGGTTGAAGCATGAGTACGCTGGCTCAATATCCGTACCTCATCAGCCACTACCGCAAAACCACGGCCATGCTCACCGGCGCGTGCTGCTTCAATCGCGGCATTCAACGCCAGCAGATTGGTTTGCTCGGCCACTTCTTGAATGGTCGACAAGATGCTAGTAATGCTATGCGCATGCTGGTCGAGCTCACCAATCACACCGGTCGCCGCTTCCACTTCACGGGCAAGCTCGGTGATCGAGTGCTTACTTTGCTCCACTTGTTGGCCGCCATCGTTGGCAACGCTTTCGGTCTCTTGGGCGGTGCGCGCGGTGTTATCCGCATTGCCGGCAATATCTTGGGTCGCCGAGGCCATTTCATGGATAGCGGTCGCCACCATATTGATTTCATCTTGCTGATGACCAATACGGGTGGAGCGCTCTTCGGCTTGTGCCGCGGTCAACTCAGCTTGTTGCTTGAGCGAGCCAGACAGCTGGCGCAAATGCGACACCATGGTGTGCATATTGCCGACAAAGCGGTTGAAGTTATTGGCCAGTTTGCCAATTTCATCATTACTGTGTGGCTCAAGGCGCTGGGTTAAGTCCCCTTCACCGGAAGCAATTTCTTCTAGCGCGGCGGACACATTGAGTAAATCACGGAACAACACATGCATCAACCACGTCACAGCACCGGCCACCAGCAAGGTGATCACCACCGCGGTCAGCATTAGGTCGAACAAGGCATCACCCTGGCTGGCGTATTCGGTGCGCTTATCCAGTTCAATCGCCAGCACCCAATCGGTGTTGGGAACCGACGCAAAGTAAAACAGTTTATCGACCCCATCGACAGGCAATTCCACCAGCGATTGCTGTGCCAACGCCTGACGCACGCGGTTTTCATTCAGCTCAGGAGACAGGCTACGATACGGCTTTAGCAAGCGTGCTTTGTCTTTGTGGGCGAGAAAAGTGCCATCGGAGCCTAACAGCATCGCGTTCGCATTTTTGCCCACTTTCAATTGGGTCACATCGCGGATCAACTGGTCAATCAACACATCCGCGCCCACCACACCGATCAATTCGCCATTGCGACGCACCGGCTCGGCCAAAGTCACCAGCATCGCACCGGTAATCGCATCACTGTAGGCGGTGGTAATCATCGGGCTACCTGCACTCACCGCTTGCTTGTACCACGGGCGGAGGCGAGGGTCATAATCATCGCGGTTGCGCTCTGGGCGCGAGCGATACATGGCACCTTGAGGAGTACCATAATAGATATCGTCAAACCCACCGGCCTCGCGCGCTTGCTGTAAATAGCTCACACGATGGCTACTGCTGGTGTAATCGGTAAAGGCGCTGGTGATATCAGCACGGATTTGCACCCAACCGCTGATCGATTCAGTCGCCGCATCGGCGATACCACTGACGCGGCTATAGATGCTCGACTGGGTTTGGGCTTGAATCTGGCTTACCGCAAGCCAGGTGAGAAAGGCGGCCATCAGCAATACAGCAGATAAGCATGCCCCAATTAATTTTTGTTTTAGTGATAACTGCATGGGAACGGCTCTCAAAGCAACGACAGGTTAATTCCAAACTCCCCGATAACCGAGGTAGCAATAGTGAACAGCCGTCACCCCGTCCCTAGGGTACCGCGAGCCCATCCAGCGCGTCGCGGGTTCACTGCGCCGGATAATTTTTATCCGACATGGCAAGCGCGCGCTAATGTAACAGCGCGCAAGAAAGATTGCCATTTTTTAGACAAAAAACAGTCAACTAGAGAATATTTAGAATAAAGATCACATAAACCAACTATCGCTTATGATACGCAGTTTGTTGCAAACAACACAAAAGCAAGCATCTGAGGATTGGGCACTCCTCGCAAGACCGACGGAAACGCGGCCTATTGGCGGACCTCAATAATAACTCGGCTATCTGCATATGAATCAATCAGCGCACCTATCTTTTTCGTGTTCTCTGAGTCGAGAAACGCATCCCATTCATCCAGAATCAAGTGACCCGAGCTATTTTCCAGTAACCACTGAATACTCTTGGCGGAGTACATACCATCAGACAGTATTGCTGAATCATCCCAGGGCCACAGTAAGCGCTTAGACGGGTTGAAGTAGAGATAATCATTTTTGGCACAGAGGTCCCTTAAGAAAGAAGTTTTCCCAGATCCGTTTTCTCCAACAACGCGAAAACGGCCCTCCTGCGCTTGAGCAAGGTTCACGGTATCAACGCTCTCGTTATCTTTAAGGATCGCGATATTCCATTGTGGCTGGTAAAGCGGCTTACGTTTCGAAAAACACGTCATCACCGACAACTGCCCTTTGATAGACGGAAAAGAGATTAACAAGCTAACAATATCCGACGCAGAATTTAAAAGATGATAAATGCGTGTGAGGTTAACAATCGACGCCACCTTTACCTCCATCGGGACACTGCTAGACGTAAAAATGAACAGTAATACACAGGAAGTTGGCGCAAGCGCGAGCAAGGAAGAGACCAACAATGCCTTATACCTAAACACAGCCTCTTTGATTCTCAACCCTAAGTATTTCGCTTTCCCTTCCTCGAACCGCGTTTGATAAGCCAATGCATTTACCGACGAACCAAAATGTACATTGTCATGGATAGTCGATAACGTTGACGTCAGTGATGAACCCGCTTTATGGGTGGTGACGGCGTTATTTTCCAGATGCGAGGAAATGATTTTATTGAACCCCAAGATAAGCAGCACACTGATCATAACGCTGACAAAAAAACGCCAATCAATAAAAGCGGTGATCATTAGCAGACTCAGGAAGAAGTTGAGCCCAGACGACATCCCCCAAAAGGCATAGCCAATAAAGTCAGAAATCGCACTCTTTCCCTGAGAAACGTACACGCCCAGCGTATGGTCGACTGTGCGACTGTCAGTGCAAGATTGATAGCGTTTAGTCGCGGATTGCCAAAATCGACTCAGTGATTCACACAACCACTTTTCTTTATACACATCAGAAAAGTAGCTGATTATATGGGGAAGAATCATCGCGACAATGTAGAGGAATACCCAGAGCTTCAATGCTTCATAATGTTGATTAATTTCAATAATATAGCCTGAAACCATCACAGAGGCGAAAATAGAAAAAGCAATCGAGGACTGATGAAGCAGCACAAATAGAAACGTATAGAGCGTGTTTTTATTCGATACACCACGGCATATCTCTCTCACGCTTAGAAAAGAAATCACTCACCACTCCTTGGCTCTACTTAAGGAAAAACGGGGAGTCTTCATCCTTTATCCACCCCGCAGCAAATTCTCTACGTGATTAGCGATTAAGCAATAAATTCAGTAAGATAATGTGAATCCAAGCATGTTTTTTTACACATGCTGCCCGGCTACCCAGCCGGAGCTCCAAGCCCATTGGAAGTTATAGCCGCCGAGCCAGCCGGTGACATCAAGCACTTCACCGATAAAATACAGGCCGGGAATATCTCGTGCTTCAAGGGTTTTCGAGGAAATTGCGTGGGTATCTACCCCGCCAAGCGTCACTTCTGCGGTGCGGTAACCTTCAGTGCCGTTTGGGGCAATGGACCACTGGTGAACGTAGTGATGAAGTTGATCGAGCTGCTTGTCATCGAGCTGCTTGAGCGGTTTATCCGGCAAGCTATCACGCGCAATCAAGACCTCGACCAAGCGTTTGGGGAATAGGCGAGACAGTGAGGTTTTTAAGGTTTGGTTGGGGTGCTTATCACGCATGGCTACCAGCACGTCTTTTAGCGACTCACTGGGGAGTAAATCGATAGTGACCGCTTCGCCCGGTTGCCAAAACGAGGAAGTTTGCAACACCGCCGGTCCCGATAAGCCGCGGTGGGTAAAGAGCAGATTCTCGGTAAAGCACACCCCAGACTCAGTGGTGATCGAACATGGCACCGACACCCCGGAAATATCGGCAAAGCGCGTTTTGTCCTCTTGGTGCAAGGTATACGGCACCAAGGCGGCGCGAGTGGGCAGCACTTTTAGACCAAATTGCTCGGCAAGCTGGTAACCAAAGGGGGTGGCACCAAGCTTGGGCATGGAAAGGCCGCCCGTGGCGACTACCAAAGACTGGCAGCGTACCGGCTCACCATTGAGTTTGAGGCGAAAGCCAGCTTCTTCTTGCTCGATATCATGCACTTCACAGCGATAGCGTTGACTGATGGTGGCTTGGTCGCATTCGGCCAAAAGCAGGTTAACGATATCTTTGGCGCTGTCATCACAAAATAGCTGGCCGTGGTCACGCTCGTGATAGGCCACACCATGGGTCGCCACTAGACCAATAAAGTCCCATTGGCTGTATTGCGCCAATGCGGATTTAACGAAGTGCGGGTTCTCACACAGGAAGTTATTGGCGGTGACGTCATAGTTGGTGAAATTGCAGCGTCCCCCGCCTGAGATCAGGATCTTGCGCCCCGGCTTTTTGGCATGGTCCACCACCAAAACGCGGCGGCCACGTTGGCCGGCTTGTGCCGCACACATCAATCCGGCGGCACCGGCGCCAATCACAATTACATCATACTCAGTCACACGCTTACCTGTTTATTCTCTGCTCACCCTGTGGGAGCGGCATTGTAGCAGCCCGCGCGTGGGCGGCAAGCGCGATTTAACGCGCCTGCGCGTCAGGCGGTGCCATCATGGCACCTGCGTTTTGCTCAATCATACTAGGGTCCATATGCAACGTACGGGTTGGGAAAGCAATATCCGCACCGTGCTGATGAATAATTTCAATCGCTTTTAGTAACACGTCTTGTTTTACCTGATGGTAACGCTGCCAGTTGACCGTTTTGGTGAAGGTGTAAATAAAGAAATCAAGTGAATGCGGGCCAAAGCTGTTGAAGTTCACAATCAAGGTTTGTCGCGTTTCGATGTCTGGGTGAGCCTCAAGCATCGCATACACATCATCAATTACCGCACTGATTTTACCGGCGTCTTGATAACGCAGCCCAATAGTTTCGTAAATCCGACGGTTCAGCATCCGCGAGGGGTTTTCCACCACCACGTTACTGAATACCGAGTTGGGCACGTATAAAGGGCGCAAATCAAAGGTCCGCACTACCGTCATGCGAATACCAATTTTTTCCACCATGCCCTCAATGTTGCGATCGGGGGAACGCACCCAGTCGCCTACTTTAAATGGCCGATCAAAGTAGATCATCACCCCACCGAAGAAGTTGGAGAGCAAATCTTTGGCGGCAAGACCGACAATTAAGCCCCCCACACCACCAACCGTGAGTAACCCAGAGACACTGACACCCAGGCTTTGTAGCAGCGTAATCACGCCAATGCAGACGGCGAGTGCGCGTAAGACGTTGCCAATGGCGTTAATCGTGGTGTGATCACGGCGCCCTTCGTCAAATAACAGCTGCTCACCACTGTTGACCAATCGGAGCAAAAACCAGATCAATAAGAACACGACCAGCAGCTCTCTAATCACACTCACCCAGCTTAAGTTCAAGTGACCCGCGGTATTATCAAGAAAAATTTCTAGCGCATGAAACGCAGGCCAGCCCCAGATTAATAGGGAAAATGGCGTATCAATCGCGGGCCACAACACATCATCCCAACGTGTTTGCGTGCGCTCTGCCAGTGCTTTTAAGCGCCCGATCAAAACACGCCATATCGTCCAGACGACGGCTCCAAGCCCCATCAAAATGACAATATCTGAGATCCAGTCCCACGCGGCGGCTTGATAGAGTGACTGCCACCATTGGATTAGGCTTTGCATGCTTCCCTCACGATTACGGTGTCCAGGCGTTTCTGTTTGCCAGACTAACAAAAAAATGCTGACCAAGGTCAGTATTTTGTCTAAAGGATGGTTATCCGTTTACCAGCCCGCAAAAGCGACAAGAAAAAAGGTCGCGAGCAAGACACCGGACAGGGCAACATTAAGCGTGAACAGATGACGTACCTTATTGCATTTACCCACAAATACCGCATCGTGATGATGAAGGTACTCTTGGCTGCGAATATATTGGTATAAACGTTTTTGTCGCGAGATATCGCCTTGGGGCGATAAAGTGAAGAAGTTGCTCTCACGACGACAGATTTGCTGGTAAAGTAACGGATTGGCATCACGTAACATCACCACCAATGCCCGCAATGACGATACATAGCGTGCGATATTTATCACTGTCACTGTGAATACAGCCACAATTAGGATATCACCGTTCATAATCCTCTCCCTTCACTAGACTGGATGGCGCTTCAGAGGGAGAGGTTACGTAATTACTGCCCCGCTGAGCTGTCCATCACTGACGTTGATTCTTCAACTGCCATCGATGCCAAGTCTTTGTCGATAAAGAACAGAGCCTTGCCATCTTCGCCGACTAACTCGATCTTATCGAGTACGCCTTTAAACAACTTCTCTTCTTCGTGTTGCTCCGCGACATACCACTGCAAGAAGTTAAAGGTAGAATAGTCTTGCGTGGTAAACGCGGCATGCGCCAAGCTGTTAATTTTTTCCGTGATTAAGCGCTCATGCTGATACGTTTCGCGAAACACTTCACCTAATGAGGAAAATTCGTGACGCGGTGCATCAACCGACCCCAAGATAGGCATGGCTCCTGTCTCACTCACATAAGTAAACAGGCGCTGCATATGCTGCATTTCTTCCTGTGCGTGTTTATGTAAGAATTTTGCCGCGCCTTCGAAACCCTGATCCTCACACCAAGCGCTCATTTGTAAGTATAGGTTTGATGAGAAAAACTCCAAATTGATCTGCTCATTGAGCCTGTCAACCATGGCAGGTGCTAGCATATAAAACGTCCTCTTTATTGGGGGTTAGCTGCCATTCTGACCAGCAGCACGTCGGTTTTCAAGCGGATTACGCCGGTAATGTCCAGCGTGACCGATTCTTATATCGAATTTATGGCCCGCCTCATTGTCGAATTCTTAATCGGAATGCGATCACAGTGACGGATTTTGCCTCTCAAGCTGGTTAAACTGCGTTTATAACCTCGCATAAAAAGGATAACTCTATGTCATACAAGCATATTTTGGTTGCGGTTGATTTGTCAGATGACAGTGAAAAACTGTTGAAGAAAGCTGACGCACTTGCCTTCGCCTTGGGCGCACAACTGTCGTTGGTTCATATTGACGTCAATTATGCCGAGCTCTATACCGGACTGATTGATATTAACTTAGTCGAATCACGTAACCGAGTGATTGAAGAAGCCCAGCAAAAACTCAATCAACTGGCCAGCGACGCACAAAGCACGGTCACACACACCTTGGTCAGTAGCGGTGATTTAGCGGAAGAGATCACAGAGTCGATTCAAAACATGGGGATTGATTTGGTGGTCGTCGGCCATCATCAAGATTTCTGGAGCTCGTTGTTGTCGTCAACTAAACAACTGCTGAATAAAACGCCCGTTGATCTTTTGATGGTGCCCATCCGCGACTAAACCCTCTTCGCTAACCACTCTCGACAGAAGGCGGGTCATTCTGCCTTCTGCGCTTTTAACCATACGCTGACTGGGAACCGATTGCGTCCTAGAAGCGAAACGGTACACTGCCCTTTTACTCTCTTTATCGAAGGAACCGAGTTATGGGGTATCTTAGCGGCGTGACACTGCTGTGGGCCTTTTCGTTTAGCTTAATTGGCGTGTATCTAGCCGGCCAAGTCGACAGCTACTTTTCTGTATTGATGCGTATCGTGCTGGCAGGATTGGTGTTTTTACCTTTCTTACGTCCTCGCCAAGTGCGGCTCGCGTTTGCCGCCAAATTGATGTTAGTCGGCGCATTTCAGCTTGGCATCATGTACTGTTTCTTCTATCAGTCCTTCTTATTCTTATCGGTACCAGAAGTGCTGTTGTTTACCGTTTTTACTCCGCTTTATGTCACCTTAATTTACGATGCGTTGAAAAGGCAGTTCAGCGCTTGGTACCTGCTCACCGCGGCCATTGCGGTGCTTGGCGCCGTAGTGATCCGCTATGCCACTGTCAATCCGGACTTTCTGGTTGGTTTTTTAGTGGTACAAGGTGCAAATTTGTGCTTTGCGATTGGCCAGGTTGGTTACAAATACTTGATTGAGAAAGAGCACACTCAGCTGCCTCAGCATGCGGTATTCGGTTGGTTTTATCTTGGCGCCTTAGTGGTGGGCGTGCTGGCTTTCGCCTTGCTCGGAAACAGTGACAATCTGCCTTCTACGCCAACCCAGTGGGGAGTGTTGATTTATCTAGGCACCATCGCCTCTGGGCTGGGCTATTTCTTTTGGAATAAGGGTGCAACCCTGGTCAATGCTGGGGCGCTCGCAGTGATGAACAACGCGCTGATCCCAGCCGGCATTGTGGTGAACGTGCTGATTTGGAACCGCGATGCGGATCTTCTGCCGTTACTCAGCGGCGGGGTCCTGATTTTAGCCGCGCTGTGGTTTAACCAAACCTGGGTCAAGCGCCGCGTCGACGCCCAACGGGATGCCGTCCAACGGTAGGCCGCCCCAAAGCCTCAGTAACCCGAACGTAAAACAGGCAGGGAACCCCCTGCCTGTTTATTTACTCGAGAGCCAACCCTGATCAGATAAAGGCAAACGCGTCTGAGTAGAGATGATCACGACTCACGCCACGCTCTTTGCAGAACATATCACGTGCCACGCCTGCCATTTCAAAGCGCCCGGCAATATAGATATCGTAAGCGCCGAGGCTAACAAAATCTTCCATCACCGCTTCTAATACATTCCCTACTTTGCCTCGCCATTCGCCTTCCGCCTGTTCAACCACAGGCATAAAGGTAATATTGCGATGCGATTCAGACAGTGCTTGCAGCTCGTCATGCGCGTAAAGCTGGCACGGGTTGCGTGCCCCCCAATAAATAAAGATCGGAGACTGTATTCCTTGATTAATACAGTGATCGACCATGCTGCGAACATACGAAAAACCGGTTCCGCCGGCAATCAACAGCAAGGGACGCTCACTCTCACGCAACCAGGCATCGCCGGCCGGTTCGGTGATTTCAAAGCTCGCTTCACCGCTTTCTAGCACGGCTTTGGCTTTTTCGACCACTTCCAGCGCAAACGGATTTTCATCGGCGGCGCCCACATGGAGCTCGAGCTCACCGCCGTCTTGGCGACATGGACTACTCGCCAGTGAAAACGGGCGTTTATCTTTTTCGCCCATTACCGCCATCACATATTGCCCAGGGTGATAGCTCACCGCCTGCTGAGGCTTTAGGACAATGCGGTAAGTGTGACACGCCAGCGACTCAACGGCGGTCACTTCACATAGTATCGACATTCTGTTCCTCTGTTCGTTTTGCTACAGCCGTTGAGGTTATGAGAGGCGGTATCACTACCGCCTCAGGCTGTATTTTTATCATTAACGGTGAATGCTAGCGCATACCAACCGGATTAGTCTAAAATCCCTAATTCGTCCCATATCGCATCGACACGTGCGACCACATCCGGGTCTTTCGCGATCGGTGTGCCCCACTCGCGAGCGGTTTCTCCTTGCCATTTATTGGTGGCATCGAGCCCCATTTTCGAGCCAACGCCAACCACTGGCGACGCAAAGTCGAGCGAATCTATCGGTGTATTTTCCACCATCACGGTGTCGCGCGCGGGATCCATGCGAGTGGTGATTGCCCAAATAACATCATTCCAGTCACGCGCATTCACATCGTCGTCACACACTATCACAAACTTGGTGTACATAAACTGACGCAAGAAAGACCACACGCCCATCATCACGCGTTTCGCATGCCCTGGGTATTGTTTTTTCATGGTGACCACCGCCATCCGGTACGAGCAACCCTCCGGAGGCAAATAAAAGTCGACAATTTCCGGGAACTGCTTTTGCAAAATGGGCACAAACACTTCGTTCAGAGCCACACCCAGTACGGCAGGCTCGTCCGGTGGCCGCCCCGTGTAGGTGCTGTGATAAATCGGCTTTTTGCGCATGGTCAGATGCGTCACAGTGAATACATGGTGACGCTCTACTTCGTTGTAATAGCCGGTATGATCGCCATAAGGCCCTTCGTCGGCATATTCGTTCGGATCGATATACCCTTCCATCACAATCTCGGCACTCGCCGGCACATCCAAATCGTTACTGATGCTCTTTGCCACCTCGGTTTTACTGCCGCGCAACAGCCCTGCAAAGGCATATTCAGACAGGGTATCGGGCACGGGGGTGACGGCGCCGAGAATGGTAGCCGGATCCGCGCCATAAGCAACGCTGATAGGAAAAGGTTCACCCGGATGGGTTTGCATCCAGTCATGCAAATCAAGTGCGCCACCGCGGTGTGCGAGCCAACGCATAATCACTTTGTTTTTGCCGATTTTTTGCTGGCGATAAATACCAAGATTCTGGCGCTTTTTATTCGGCCCGCGCGTAATGGTCAGCCCCCACGTCAGCAATGGCGCCACATCACCCGGCCAGCAGCGCATCACTGGGATTTTATCCAAATCAACGTCATCGCCGCTAAGCACAACTTCTTGACAACGCGGACGACGGACTGTCTTGGCGGGCATATTTAACACCTGACGAAACACAGGCAGCTTGTCGAGCGCATCGCGAAACCCTTTAGGGGGCTCAGGCTCTTTTAAGTAGGCCAGCAGTTTGCCGACTTCACGTAGCTCAAGCACATCGTGTCGGCCCATACCGAGCGCCACACGCTTAGGGGTGCCAAACAGATTCGCTAATACCGGCATGTCATACCCGATAGGGTTTTCAAACAGAAGGGCCGGCCCGCCCGCTCTTAGGGTGCGGTCGCATATCTCAGTGATCTCTTGGTCAGGATCCACTGGCTGCGTAATGCGTTTAAGCTCACCTTGGGCCTCAAGGTAATCAATAAAATCGCGCAGATCGGAAAGTTTCATATCAGGCTCAATGAGTTAATGGACGCCTCTATGATACCAAGTAAACCGGTATCCGGATCGGTAAAGGGTCGACATTAGCGCGACGACAACGCAGATGCAATGTGCTGGCGGCCAAGGGGGCCAAGCTCGTCACCTAATCCACTTAACCACTCATCTTTTCCAGCTTCGACCAATAATTGTGCCACCTGCTGCCCTTGGCGTAATGATAACTGAGACATCAAAAAGTCAGCGACTGGCGCGGGTAATGGAGAAAGATTCGCCAGTTGTCGAATCGCGGGGCCACGCAGCGATGGGTTATCTGCGGCGGCCATCATTTGTTGCAACGCAAACCCATCATTAGCTCGTTGACGCAAAGCATGCAGTGCATTGAGGCTGTATTGATCGGTACCGCGCCGCCAAAGACGATCATACAGTGCCGGCCGGTCCGTCGCTTGCGCAAGTGCAGCCAAAATCGCGTTATCTGGTAGCCACATTAAGGTGGGATCAGTGAGGTATTGTTCGACCAAATAGGCTAAGCCATCGCTGTCATACTCATCAATCATCGCGACCAATGCATCACGGCGTTGTCGATAACCCGGCTGAGATGGCTTAATCCAGTCAGCAATCACCAATTGGCGATAACTGAGTAACATGCCTAACTCTTGGGTCAGTTGTTGCTCCCGATAACGTTTTAACTGTTGGCGTGCTGCTGCCGCGTAATGGAAGGCAGGGGTCGTGACCCAATAACCGTCTTGCTGGTGACGTAACAAAAAATGGGGTTGTTGCTGACTCAATTCAGCCAGATAACGTCGCCAATGATCGTTGTTCAGTGGCAAGGGTGAAGAGAGTAAACGGTAGAGTGTCGCTTCACGTGTGAGCGGCGGAAGCTGACGAATATGCGCTTTGAGCGCAGCGACATCGTCTTTCGCGAGCAGAGTAGACATGGTACGCATGGCTTTAGCCGTGTTCGCGTTATCTAGCACCTGTTCAATAAAGGTTTGGGTGACGATCTGAGCATCTGCGGCTGGCGCATTAGCCGTCAAGGCCGCCGGGCTCGACAAGCTCATGATCCCAAGCCCTATAGCCAACAGTGTCGTACAGTAACGTCTTGCCATCCGTTGCAATCCTATGCCCAGTGTCACGCGTTCGGCGCCACCTTTCCTTGGTCACGTCTATTGTGCGAGCTGGGCCTTGGGTGAGCAATAAAAAAGCACTGCGAATGCGCAGTGCTTAACACTATTGCGTTAGCCGTTACGAGTTTTGCCGCCGCATGGCATCAAAGAACTCATTATTGGTTTTGGACATCGCCAATTTACCAATCAAGAACTCCATCCCTTCAAACTCGCCCATTGGATGCATGATCTTTCTTAAAATCCACATCTTTTGCAGTTCATCGGGTTTGGTAAGGAGCTCTTCACGGCGGGTGCCTGAGCGGGTGAAGTCAATGGCAGGGAAAACACGTTTTTCCGCAATCTTACGCGAAAGGTGCAGTTCCATGTTACCTGTCCCTTTAAATTCTTCGTAGATCACTTCATCCATCTTCGATCCCGTATCCACCAGCGCGGTAGCAATGATAGTCAGGCTCCCGCCTTCTTCCACATTACGCGCCGCACCAAAGAAACGCTTAGGACGATGGAGAGCATTGGCATCCACACCACCGGTCAATACTTTGCCCGATGATGGCACAACCGTGTTGTAAGCGCGGGCTAAACGCGTGATCGAATCCAACAAGATCACCACGTCTTTTTTATGTTCAACCAGACGTTTTGCCTTCTCAATCACCATTTCGGCAACTTGCACGTGTCGGTTAGCTGGCTCATCAAAGGTCGAGGCAACCACTTCCCCTTTAACCAGACGCTGCATCTCGGTCACTTCTTCCGGACGCTCGTCAATCAAAAGCACCATCAGTTCGCAATCAGGGTGGTTAAACGCAATGCTTTGAGCAATGTTTTGCAGCAACATGGTTTTACCCGCTTTCGGCGGTGCCACAATCAAACCACGTTGGCCTTTACCGATAGGCGATGCCAAGTCGAGGACTCGGGCGGTGATGTCTTCGGTAGAGCCGTTACCGCGCTCCATCACCATCCGCTCGCTCGCGTGTAATGGGGTTAAGTTTTCGAAAAGGATTTTACTGCGGGCATTGTCGGGTTTGTCGCTGTTAACTTGGTTAACTTTTAGTAGCGCGAAGTAGCGCTCGCCGTCTTTCGGCGGCCGAATTTTACCCGCGATGGTATCGCCTGTGCGCAGGTTAAAGCGCCGAATTTGGCTGGGCGAGACATAAATATCATCAGGGCCGGCCAAATACGAGCTGTCTGCGCTGCGCAAGAAGCCAAACCCGTCTTGAAGAATTTCCAGCGCGCCATTGCCAAAAATATCTTCACCGCTTTTTGCGTGCTGTTTGAGGATCGAAAAAATAATGTCCTGCTTACGCAAGCGAGCCAGGTTTTCAAGTCCCATGCTTTCGCCAAGCGCAACCAGCGTCGAGACGGGTTGAGTCTTCAGTTCGGTAAGATTCATAGTGGTGAGTGTCTTGTTTATCAAAGTTGAGGTCTGAAATTAGTTAGCGTGTCGAGACCAGTGGCATGTTCGAGAGATGAACAGAAGTACAAATTCCGTGCAATAAGGTAGCACCTAAATGGGGTATCGTCTAGTTGACAGAAAAACAACCGCCGCTGTGAAGCAGCGACGATTACTTTAACATTACAGGTTAGCGTCAAGAAACTCTTTCAGTTGAGTTTTTGACACAGCACCAACTTTGGTTGCTGCCACGCTGCCATCTTTAAAGAGTAGCAGTGTTGGGATACCACGGATGCCGAACTTAGGCGGAGTACCTGCGTTCTGGTCAATGTTCAGTTTTCCGATGGTGACTTTACCTGCATACTCCTCGGCGATTTCGTCCAAAATCGGTGCAATCATTTTACATGGACCACACCATTCTGCCCAAAAATCAACCAAAACAGGTCCTGCAGCTTTTAGAACGTCTGCCTCAAAGCTGTCGTCGGTTAGCTGCATAATTTTGTCGCTCATCTTTTACTCCAATACATGTTTTAGTTACTGGCTAAATTGCGACCAGTAAATTATGGGACTATTTGACTGGATTCGCTTCCGTATTGCAAGCCTAAGCTGATATTCTATCCGGATGAAAATGACGCATATCACAGAGCAGAAATTTGCCGAGCTCGGCTTGCACGCCGATGTTCTTAAAGGCTTGGATGCCAAGGGGTTTACTGAATGTACTCCTATCCAGGCATTGGCATTGCCGGTCCTGCTCACCGGCCAAGACATTGCAGGGCAGGCGCAAACAGGGACAGGAAAGACCCTGGCGTTCCTCGCTGCGACGTTTCATCACCTCCTCACGACCGATGTCCCCGCATCGCGTAAACAAAATCAACCGCGTGCCATCATACTTGCTCCTACGCGTGAGTTGGCGATTCAGATCTATAACGATGCTGAACCGCTTTTGGCGAATACCTCAATCACCGCCGGTCTCGCGTATGGTGGTGAAGGTTACGATAAACAGCAACAAACGTTGGAACAAGGGGTTGATATATTAATCGGCACCTGTGGTCGTATCATCGACTTCCACAAAAAGAAAATTATCGACTTGCACAGCATTCAAGCAGTAGTGCTGGATGAAGCCGACCGTATGTTTGATTTGGGCTTTATCAAAGACATTCGCTTTTTGTTTAACCGTATGCCGGCCCCCAACCAGCGCTTAAACATGCTGTTTTCGGCGACCTTGTCCTATCGTGTACAAGAGCTAGCCTTTGAGCACATGACTAACCCTGAACACGTGGTAGTGGAGCCAGAGCAAATTACTGGCCATCGCATCAAAGAAGAGTTGTTCCAGCCATCCAACAAAGAAAAAATGCCGCTGCTACAAACGCTCATTGAAGAAGAGTGGCCCGAGCGCGCCATCATCTTTGCCAATACCAAGCATCGCTGCGAATCCATTTGGGCCCATTTAGCCGCCGATAATCATCGCGTAGGTCTGCTCACTGGCGACGTCCCTCAGAAAAAGCGGGTTAAAATTTTAGAGCAGTTTACTAACGGCGAACTGGACCTGCTCGTTGCCACCGATGTGGCAGCACGTGGATTACATATTCCTTTGGTTACCCACGTTTTTAACTATGACCTTCCCGATGATGCGCAAGACTATGTCCATCGCATTGGCCGTACAGGACGAGCCGGCGCCAGTGGCAGCTCAATTAGCTTTGCCTGTGAAGAGTACGCGATAAACTTACCGGCGATTGAAGAGTACATTGAGCACAGTATTCCGGTCAGCGAATTTGATCGTAACGCGCTATTGAAGGATCTGCCGCCGCCAAAGAAAATGACTAAACGCCCGAATACGCAGCGTCGTAGTAACAACAAGAGCGGCAGCAGCAATAATAAAAGCAGCAGCAACAACCGCAACCGGCAGCGCCGCCGTCCACAAAAGTCGGCATAACAGAAAAAACATAGGTCAGAGCGCATCATGAGTGGTCACGGAAATACAACATCAACACCGACGCTGTACGCCGCGATTGATTTAGGCTCCAACAGCTTTCATATGCTGGTGGTGCGCCAAGTGGCCGGCAGTGTTCAAACCCTTGCCAAAATAAAGCGAAAAGTACGTCTCGCCGCTGGGATGGATAACCAACAACAGCTCAGCGATGAAGCCATGCAACGCGGCTGGGATTGTTTGGCTCTGTTCGCCGAACGCTTGCAAGACTTTAACACGGACCATATTCGCGTGGTCGCGACCGCTGCGCTTCGCCGTGCCAGTAACGCTGATGCCTTTTTAGCCAAGGCAAATACTTTACTGGGTTACCCTATCGAGATTATCTCGGGCGAAGAAGAAGCGCGCACCATCTACCAAGGGGTGGCGCACACCTCAGGTGGCCCAGGTAAACGCTTGGTCGTCGATATTGGCGGGGCTAGCACCGAGCTGATTATCGGTGAGCAGTTTGAACCGACCTTGTTACAAAGCCTTAATATGGGATGTGTGACTTTTTTAGAAGACTACTTTGCCGATCGCGTCCTCAACCAAGCCGCTTTTGAGAAAGCGATCGCCGGTGCGAAAGCAGAGTTGACCCCGTTGATAGCTCAGTATCGCGAACTGGGGTGGGACTGTTGTGTTGGCGCCAGCGGCACGGTACAAGCGCTGCAAGAAATTATGGTGACCCAAGGGATGGATGAAGTGATCACCTTGGAAAAGCTTCACCGACTGCGCGATCAAGCGATTGCCTGCGGGCAAATGGACGCACTGGATATTGAGGGGTTAACGCTCGAGCGGGCCTTGGTTTTTCCGAGTGGCCTGTCCATCTTGATTGCCATTTTTGAGTGTTTAGAGGTTACTCGCATGACCCTCGCCGGCGGGGCGCTACGTGAAGGCTTGGTGTACGAAATGATGACCGCGATGCGTCACAGTGATATTCGTGCGCGCACCATTGCCAGCATCCAATCCCGCTATCAGCTTGATGAGGACCACGGGATCAATGTGGCTGCGACCGCACTTGAATTACTTCATCAATGTCCCGCGTCATGGATTCCAGAGCCGGAAGCCGGTAGCCTGCTCCATGCGGCAGCCTGCGTGCACGAAATTGGGTTGAGCATTGGCTTTAAACATGATGGCGACCATGCCGCATATTTAATTACTCATCTCGATTTACCTGGCTTTACCCGTGCACAAAAACAACTGGTTGCCACCTTGTTACGCTATTACCGTGAACAACTGGTATGCATTGATGGCCAACATGCCTTGTCCACCACCAGTGCCAACCGCCTCCTCCGACTACTACGCGTAGCTGTGATTTTATGCCATCGTCGCGACAGTCGCGTTCGGCCAATGATCGGACTCAATGCTGACGGCGACGCACTCACTTTGGTGTTAGATACCACACTGCTTGACGCTAGCCCACTGTTACGCGCGGAGCTAGAGCAAGAGGCGCTGCGTCAATCAAGCCTTGGACAGCCACTCGTCGTGCACGCTCAAGACGCTCACGCTCTATCGCACACACACCATTAGCAAAACAAAAGGCCCACACCTTGATGGTATGGGCCTTTTTATCCTTGGCGCTGTCAATCAGCTCAGCAGGCAATTAAGCCGCTGCAATCCCACTATGGCGCAATAACGCCTCAGGGCTTGGCTCGCGACCTCTAAAGCGAACAAACAAGTCTTTTGGTGCTTCACTGCCCCCGCGGCTAAGAATATGGTTTAAGAAGTCTTCACCGGTGTCACGGTTAAAGATCCCATCCTCTTCAAAACGCGAATAGGCATCACTCGAGAGTACTTCAGCCCATTTATAGCTGTAATAACCTGCACTATATCCGCCCGCAAAGATATGCCCAAAAGCATGCGGAAAGCGGTTCCATTCAGGCGTCGGCACCACTGAGACTTGCTCACGCACCGCATTTAGCGTTTCCATGATCCGCGGGCCCACATCCGGATCAAACTCGCTGAATAGACGGAAATCAAACAAACTAAACTCGAGCTGACGCAACATTCCCATGGCTGAGTTAAAGTTTTTCGCCGCGAGCATTTTTTCCAGCATGTCTTCAGGAAGCGCTTCTCCAGTTTGGTAATGCCCCGAAATAAAGCTCAGCGCCTCTTGCTCCCAGCACCAGTTTTCCAAAAACTGACTCGGCAACTCTACCGCATCCCAAGGTACACCATTAATGCCGGAGACATCAGCCACGTCGACTTGCGTCAGCATATGATGAATGCCATGACCAAATTCGTGGAACAGGGTGACCACTTCATCATGGGTAAACAACGCCGGATCGTCACCCACTGGCGGATTAAAGTTACAGGTTAAGTACGCCACCGGTGTTTGCAGTTCACCGTTCGCTTTGCGACGACGCACCCGGCATTCATCCATCCACGCGCCACCACGTTTATGCTCCCGCGCGTATAAGTCCAAATAGAAGCTGCCACGCAGCGTCCCTTGGCTGTCATGAATGTCATAAAAGCGCACACTTTCATGCCACGTGTCGATTCCTTTACGCTCGGTAATCGTCATACCGAACACACGTTTCATCACGTCGAACAAACCATTGAGCACTCGCGCTTCAGGGAAGTAAGGGCGGAGTGCCTCATCGGAGATGGTATAACGCGCTTGCTTGAGTTTCTCGCTGTAATACGGAATATCCCAAGGCTCAAGGGTATCGACGCCAAATTCTTGCTTGGCATACGCCTTCACTTCGGCAAACTCGCGTTCACCTTGAGGGCGGGCTTTGTCGACCAAATCATTCAAAAAGCCCATCACTTGGTCTGGTGTTTCTGCCATCTTGGTCGCCAACGACAGTTCGCTGTAGCTATTAAAGCCCAACAAACGTGCCAGTTCGTATTTTAAGCGCAACGACTCATTCATCAGCTCGGAATTATCCCACTGCCCCGCTTGCGGGCCGCGGTCAGAAGCACGCGTGGTAAAGGCTTCATACATTTGTTGACGTAGTGCACGATTATCGCAATACATCATCACAGGCAGGTACGAGGGGACATCCAGGGTAAATAAATAGCCTTGCTGCGATTTTGCCTCTGCTTGCGCTTTCGCCGCCTGGCGCGCGGACTCAGGCAAGCCTGCGAGTTCACTCTCGTCAGAAATCAACTTGGTCCATCCCATGGTGGCATCAAGTATATTATTGCTAAATGAAGAGGAAAGCTCAGACAAACGCTTTTGAATGTCACCAAATCGGTGCTGCTGATCCACCGGCAAGGCAATGCCCGAGAGTTCAAAATCTTGCAGCGCATCGGTGATGGCTTTTTGCTGAGCAATCTCTAGGGTGTTGAATTCGGCGCTCTCTTTTATCGCTTTGTACGCTTGATACAAACCTTTGTGCTGCCCGCGCCATGTTGAATACTCAGATAATAACGATAAGCAGCTTTCATAGGCTTCACGCAATGGCTGGCTATTGACCACCGCATTCATATGGCTGACCGGTGACCAGATCCGGCCTAGCCGATCTTCGGCCTCAGTCACCGGTACGCAAACAGTGGCCCAGTTAGCTTGGTCAGTGCCAGCAGCGGCATCGACAGCTTGGCGACAGTCAGCAATAGCGGCTTCCACTGCCGGCTTAACATGCTCAGGCTTAATCGCCGAAAACGGAGGTAAATCCTCAAATTGAAGTAGCGGGTTGGACATAATGCCTTCCTTTTTGCTACCAGACGCTCACTCTATGAGGCCTGGAATATGAATGACAACTGGTATATGCCGTCTCGAGGGGGACTTTTCAATCCTTTGGGCTCAAGCAAGTTGTATTGCGAGCGTTACAAAATGATTCTGAGACTGCTACCTCACTGCCGGTTTGGTATGCTAATACTCAGAAGGTCAGAGTGGGTGGCTTTACAAGCACCACCAAACAGGACAAGCTGACCTCGACATAAAAGCCAGTGGCACCCTGTGCCTATAAGATGGAGAAAGACATGGCGAAGCATTTCGACTATATCTGTATCGGTGGCGGTAGTGGCGGTATTGCCTCTGCCAACCGTGCCGCGATGCACGGTGCTAAAGTCGCCCTTATTGAAGCAAAACACCTAGGCGGCACCTGCGTCAACGTAGGGTGTGTGCCAAAAAAAGTGATGTGGCATGGCGCCCAAGTCGCAGAAGCGCTTAACCTCTACGCGTCAGACTACGGTTTTGATGTGGATGTGAAAGGCTTTAATTGGTCAACACTGGTTAATAACCGTGAAGCCTATATCGGCCGCATCCATAAGGCCTACGACAATGTTTTAGATAAAAACAACATCGATGTCATCCGTGGGTTTGCGCGCTTTGTCGACAACAACACGGTTGAGGTTGATGGTGAGCATTACACCGCCGATAACTTCTTAATTGCGGTCGGTGGCACGCCCACTGTTCCAACAATTCCGGGCGCTGAACTTGGCATCGATTCTGATGGCTTCTTTGCTCTCCCCGAGCAGCCTAAGCGGGTGGCTGTTGTCGGTGCCGGCTATATCGCGGTGGAGATTGCAGGCGTGTTACATGCGCTCGGCTCTGACACCCACTTGTTTGTGCGTAAAGACCGTCCACTACGGACATTCGACCCTATGGTGACAGATACCTTGGTCGAGGTAATGGAAAAAGAGGGGCCAACCCTTCATACCCAGCATGTTCCGGTTTCCGTTACCAAAGAGAACGATGGCAGCCTGACGCTATCATTTGAAAACGGCACCACCCACAATACAGACACCTTGATTTGGGCAATTGGCCGTCACCCCACCACAGATAAAATCAACCTGGGTGCGACGGATGTTCAAACCACGGCAGATGGCTACATCAAAGTCGACCCATACCAAACCACCAGCGTGCCACATATTCACTGTGTCGGCGATATCATGGATGGCGGCATTGAGCTCACCCCTGTTGCGGTGAAGGCGGGACGTTTATTATCAGAGCGCCTATTTAACGGCCAGACACATGCCAAAATGGACTATGAGTTGGTGCCAACCGTGGTATTTAGCCACCCGCCAATCGGTACCATTGGCTTGAGTGAGCCAGAAGCACGCGCCAAGTATGGCGATGACAATATAAAAGTCTACACGTCCAGCTTTGCGGCCATGTACACCGCTGTTACTCAGCACCGCCAACCCTGCAAAATGAAGCTGGTGTGTGCTGGCGATGAAGAAAAAGTGGTGGGCCTGCACGGGATCGGCTTTACGGTCGACGAGATGATTCAAGGCTTTGCGGTGGCGATGAAAATGGGCGCCACTAAGGCAGACTTTGATAGCGTGGTTGCGATTCACCCAACCGGGTCAGAAGAGTTTGTTACCATGCGCTAAGCCGCGCGAGATAGGTTCATATCAAAACGCCGTGTCGATACACGGCGTTTTTTTATGGGGATTCATTGTTTGTTACAGCAATTAGCCTGTCAACTGCGCACAGAAGCGAGCCAAGCCTTCTTTAAGACTCGCCAGTGCCGCCGTGGCTTGATCGGCTTCTCCTTGCTTGGCCGCTTGCTCTAGTGTCAACGCGTTCTGATACAGCTCTAGTGCGGCCAAATTACTGGCGCTGCCTTTCATTTTATGCGCTTCACGGACTAAATCGGCGTAATTAGCCTCCGCTAACTGCCTTTCCATCACCGGAAGCTGTTGCTTGCTTTCTTCAACAAAAATACGGCAGGCTTCGTCAAGAAGCGCCGGACTGTCCATTAACCGACTTAACGCTTCTTCTTTATCCCAAACCGATAGGTCGGCCTTTCCTTGATTGACACTCATGTTGGATCCTTTGTACTGATAGACCTATGCGCCACATGGGCTTTTTGAATACTTTGTAGCCATCTTGTTTCTAGCTGTTACTAAGGTTAACCAGCTGCGTTTATCCTGTTGAGATAGTGGTTAAACTCAGGTCCAATCATGCTCGCTTTTCCCCCAAATCATAACAACAGAAGTGAGTGCAAATCATGATGGATATGTTGCCTTGGCTAATCGTTTCCGGTCTGATTGTTTCAGTCATCACCGGACTATTAACCGTATTGATGGTAAAAGGTCTCGATTAAATCTGAAAGACTCCATGGTACGCCATGGAGTTTTTGCTTGTCCGCTGTTTATATTGATTTAGAGTGTATCCGACTTAGCCTTCTTTCTGGCCTTTTTATCCGCTTTACCCTTTTTGTCTTTCTTGGCTGCTTTTTGTTTGGCTTTTTTAGCTTTTTTAGCGGCGTGATCAGACGCTTTCTTCGCTTTCTTTTCTTCACCACTCACTAGCGAAATAGGACGACAGACGTAGCCTTTTTCACTCGCGACCCGCGCACATTTACTACAAGCCACGCGTGGCGGTGTGGTGATGATTGCCAAGGTGGATAGGTTAGCTTCAACCTCGCCTCGGCGCCATTTACATAAAGCTTTGGCCACTTACGCCTCCGCGCCTAACGCTGCGTTAATGTACATATCAAAACGGTTTTTCTTGGTGGTAATGGTCGAATGCGGTGGTTTATCCGCTAACGGCGTCGCATAATCCGGCCGCTTAACCACCACGCGACTGCGGGCCAGTTGAAGTGCGGGCAGCAATAAGGCATCTGCATCGCTATCTGCCCCCACTAAAGATTGAAAAACGCGCATCTCTTTTTTCACCAAGGCGGCTTTTTTCTTGTGGGGATACATGGGATCAAGGTAAATCACATCAGGTCGCACCAAACCTGGCATGTTTGCCATGTCAGTCAGTGCTTGCTCACTATTGGCATGCAATAACGTCATCCGTGATTGCATCCATGCACCAATATCGGGGTCCTGATAGGCTCGCTGTAAGCCATCATCCAGCAAGGCGGCAACAACCGGATGCCTTTCTATCATTTGCACGGAGCAGCCTAAAGACGCCAATACGAACGCATCGCGCCCCAGTCCAGCGGTGGCATCGAGTACGCGCGGGGTGATCCCCTTATTGAGCCCAACCGCTTTCGCTATCGCTTGTCCTTTCCCCCCGCCAAATTTACGACGGTGGGCGACCGCACCGCTCACAAAGTCAACAAACACTGCCCCTAATTTAGGTTCATCGCGCTTGCGTAGTTCAAGATGCGTTTGTGTCATTACCAGGGCAAACGATGAATCAGGATCATGAGTGAGTGACCACTTCGACTTTAGCCTTTCAAATTCTTCGTCTTTTTCAAGAGCGTCACAAATCAAACTGAGTTGCACATCGGATCTCCACAGCTGGGGCTGGTCCGATTATATCAGAGATAGTTTTTTTCCTTCACTGTCTCACAACTGGGACGCCACTTTTTTACCTGATCGCTCAACGGCGCCGGGATACTAAAGTGATAACCTTGGGCATAGTCGATGCCAAGCGCTTTGACTCTGTCCAAGATAGCTGCGTTTTCAACAAATTCAGCCACGGTTTGTTTTCCCATTTGCTTAGCTAAATCGTGAATGGCTTTCACCATGGCATAGTCGGTTTCATCAGTCTCAATATCGCGGATAAACTGTCCGTCAATTTTTATAATATCGACCGGTAAACGCTTCAGATAGCCAAACGAAGAAATGCCGACACCAAAATCGTCTAAGGCGATGGTACACCCCAATGCTTTAAGCTGAGAAAACAGATCGATCGCACTGCTCATATTACTGATCGCCGCGGTTTCCGTGATCTCCAGGCAGAGGCACTCGCTGGGAACCTGGGTCTGTTTAATGGCATCAAGGAGAAAAGCAACGAACGTGCTTTGGGTAATCGACCGGCCCGATAGATTAATCGATACCTTGCCCAACTTCGCAATTTGCTCGGGGTTCGCATCAAACCAGGCAAGCGTTTTGGTTACCACCACCGTATCCAGTTGATGCGCCATGCTGTAGCGTTCGGCGGCAGGGATAAACATACTAGGAGGTAACCAGCCGCCTTTGGTGTCGCGCATTCTTACCAGTGCTTCAATGTAGAGCGTGTCTTGCTCATCTGATTGGATATCCACAATTTGTTGTGCATAGATGTCAAAGCGGTCATGCGCGATCGCCTCATGAATATGGCTGACATAAGCCATTTCTTGCTCTCGGCGTTGCAGCTCTTCATCATCGGGGTGATAAATGTGGAGTCGATTGCGGCCTTCATCTTTCGCGGCATAACACGCTGTGTCTGCTTGGGCATGAACTTGTTGAGGCGAACCCGCGGTACGGTCAAGCAGACGAATCCCCAACGAGCACGCTAAGCGCATCCGGCTGCCATGCCAGAAGAACTCACTGTCAGCAAGCACCGCCAGCAAGGCTCTCCCCCAGATCACTGACTGCTCCGCGGCGTGATGATACGCGATAACGCCAAACTCATCACCACCTAAGCGTGAGAGTACCGCCCCTTCCGGCAAGTGCTGACGGATAATCTGAGCCACTTGTTTTAACGCCTCATCCCCCGCTTCATGGCCCGCAGTATCATTAATTAATTTAAACTGGTCCATATCGATATAGAACATCGCATGGCACTCATCATCTTCTCGAGCTTGTAATAATGCCGCGGCCAGTTTTTGTTCAAAGTAGCTACGGTTGTAAAGACCGGTTAAATAGTCATGATGCGCTTGATAGGTCAGCTGGTTTTCCATTTCTCGGTGCGCGGTAATATCTTCCCCCACGACCATTAGCTGGGTTTGATTGTGCATAGCGCGGATGGTTTCTCGAACCCATAAGGTGTGTCCATTGCCGGCTCGATACGGAATCTCACGGCGCCAGACTTGCTCTTGGTTATGCTGATCCCGTTTAATCATTCGATGGGGTGGCGCCTGCTCGCTCACATACAGCTCAGTGATTTTATGGCCCAGTAAGCACGATTTTTCATGGCCGAATAAATCTGCGGCGTATTGGTTCAGTGACTGGATGCGCGCCTGGTAGTCCACCGTTAACAAAATAACGGGTTGTTGCTCATAGAGCATGCGATATTCAATTTCGCTGCGCTGTAGCTTCTCTTCAGTTTGTTTGCGTTGGGTGACATCTCGCGCTTCAAGTAATACGCGTGGCTGGCCTCGTTCACCGGGAAAGCTTTTCACTGCCACGTCCAAGATCACTTCACGGTGGGCTTCGCTTAAACATAATTCAAACCGCTTTGGCTGGGTGGTTCCAATCTGTTTTAGGTGTTGCTCCAAACTTGCCGGATTACGCCAAATTGGCCACAGCCATAAAGGACGCTCTCCATACGCTTGCCTGTCGGTGATCAGCTGATAAAAGCTGGTGTTGCCTGAAACGACGATGCCATTTTGATCCAACAACGCGATCAGTTGATTACTTTGATCAAACACCCCTTTGAGCATCGCCCGGTGACGCATCAACGATGTCTCACTGCGTCGAAGCTGACGAATATTCGCGGCTAGCATGACAATCACGCTGCCCAGTACCAAAACAGCCAAGGCGACCGCTTGCACAGCCACCGGATGAGTTTGCCATATTGGTTCGGGTTGATTGGTGATCGTCACATCATCAAACGCGCTAATATCTAACTGCCAGCGCTTAAGTGCCGGGTAATCAAACATGGTGATATTGGTCCCATCACGTTCGGCGGGTAGCTGACCATTCAAGGTCTTAAGAAGGAGCTTCCCTTGATGGTAGCCTTGATTTTTACCATCTATCACCACGCCGCCGACCACACCCTGACCGAGCATAAAACTCATGGCACCATAGATGGGCACAGGCGTATTGTGAGTGAGCGTTCGGATACCACTGAGTTTATCGAGAAGTTGTCTGTTGCTATCCCTAAAATAGGAAAGATAAAACACCGCCTCACCGTCATGCATGGCTTGAATTCTATTGCCTAGTCCCGAAAAGGTGAGACCAGAAAGGCGCACGACGTCGATGCCAGAATCACCGTTTCTGGCCAGTTGCGCTTGCACGACATTCCAGTATTGACGACTAGAGAAGGTATTATCGAGCAACACATAAACGCGCTCTAAACCAGGGTGCAACCGCTTCATTAACGCCAAGTTGCGCGGTAGATCCACTTCCTCTTTGACGCCGGTTAGCTTAGGGAGCAACGGATAATGCTGACGACCAAAGTTATTCAGGCCCGCGTAAACAACTGGCGTTTCACCAACATATTCATGTAACTGATGGATTAACCAAAGTGCGGCATTATCCGTGGTTAAGATCGCATCGAATTGATGGTTCGCGAGCTTTTGGATATAGAGTTTTTTGAGTTGCTCTCGATACGCCGCTGACTGATAACGTTTAATTTCTAGATAAGTATGCTGAAACGCAATGTCTTCTCCCGCGGTGGCAGTATCGAGTCCTTCGACCAGAGCTTGGTTCCAAAAGAAGTTGGGATGATAGGAATGCACCACCAGCACGTTTTTTTGTGCGGCGCTGACACTTAATGCCACCCAGAACAGTAAACCGCCTAAAAGGTATTTGATCCCCACATCTACTTCCTGTTGGTTGATTGGTATCGCACTAAACAACGCGATACCCTACATTAGGTGTTAACCGAACGGTCAAGCAATCGTGTTAACGAAAAACAAGACCTCGCTATAACAAAAAGACGAAAACAATGAACGAATTGCCGAAACTGGATGACCTCGATCGTCGAATTCTTTCTACCTTACTGGATGATGCACGCGTTCCTTACGCAGAAATGGCAAAGCGATTTCATGTCAGCCCTGCCACCGTGCACGTTCGTGTCGAAAAGATGAAAGCCGCTGGCATTATCGAAGGCACCGAGATATTGGTAAATACTAAAAAACTCGGCTATGACGTGTGCTGCTTTATTGGTATCAATCTGAAAGCGGCGCGCGATTACCACTCCGCGCTAGAAAAGCTGAACCAACTCGATGAGGTAGTCGAAGCTTACTATACGACAGGGGCCTATAACATCTTCGTGAAGCTGATGTGTCGCTCTATCGAGGAGTTACAGTTTGTATTGATTGATAAACTGCAGGCCATCGATGAGGTCCAATCGACAGAGACACTGATCTCACTACAGAACCCGATCAACCGCAATGTTATCCCTTGAGCTTTGTGGGGTAATTCATGCCCTTACTAAAAAAACGCCCCTGCCAATGGCAAGGGCGTAGAGACACTGTGTGGTCATTTAGCCGACGGTATCTTCCGGCCGCGGTGGTAATGGCGCGCCCGCGTCTTCGGCTAACCACTCGGCAACTTGCTTGGCAAAGTAGGTTAAAATGCCATCCGCACCCGCTCGCTTAAAGCACAGGAGTGATTCCATTACCGTTTCCCGCTCTTTCAGCCAACCGTTATCAAACGCTACTTTATGCATGGCATACTCACCAGACACTTGGTAGGCAAACGTTGGCACATTGAGCTCACTTTTCACTCGGCGCACTACGTCCAAATACGGCATTCCAGGCTTCACCATCACGGTATCGGCGCCTTCAGCAATGTCCATTGCAACCTCATGGAGGGCTTCGTCACTATTGGCCGGATCCATTTGGTAGTTGGCTTTGTTACCGCCTTTAAGGTTAGCGGCTGAACCAAGTGCATCACGGAAAGGCCCGTAGTAGTTGGAAGCATACTTGGCTGAATATGCCATGATTTGGGTATTAATATAGCCGTTTGCTTCCAACGCTTCGCGAATACGTCCAATTCGCCCGTCCATCATATCCGACGGGGCGACAATATCGACACCAGCTTCGGCATGAGACAGGGCTTGCTTGATCAGTACCTCAGTGGTTGGCTCATTCATTACATAGCCGTCGTCGTCGATAATACCGTCTTGACCATGAATGGTATAAGGGTCAAGCGCCACATCAGTAATCACGCCCATTTGTGGCACATGCTCTTTGAGCAGGCGCACAGCACGAGGCACTAACCCTTCCGGATTAAAGGCTTCCGATGCACAGAGCGTTTTAGCATCTTTGGGGATCACCGGAAACAGGGCGATCGCGGGCACTCCCAATTTGGCAAGGTAGTCCGCTTCATGTAACAGCAAGTCGATAGACAGTCGTTCAATACCTGGCATTGAAGCCACTGGCTCGCGACGGTTTTTGCCCATCAGGACGAAGACCGGATAAATTAAATCATTGGCAGAGAGTGTATGTTCTGCCACCAAACGGCGGCTAAAATCAGTTTTGCGTGTACGACGCAAGCGTCGTGCAGGAAAGGCGCTTTGAATGGATACGGCCACGGTATCCTCCTTAATGTTGCAGACCTGGGCTTTGGGGCAGCGTACTGCCTCGCTATCGTTATGCACCCCTCACTGTATCGAGAAACAGCGCTGGGTATTTTTTATTGTACAATCAATAATCTGTTCAACAGGCTGTTGGCGAAGTTGCGCCACCGCCTGTGCAATATGCGGTAAATACTTGGGCTCATTACGGCTACGTTTGGGCCGCGGGCGCAGATCGCGCGGCTGCAAATACGGGGCATCCGTTTCAATCATCAAGCGATCATCGGGTAGCCAGCTTACCTGTTGCTGAAGCTGCTGTCCGCGCCGTTCGTCGCAGAGCCAACCGGTGACACCTATGTATAACCCGGCATCCAAGCAATCTCGTAGTGCCTGATCCTCACCGGTAAAACAGTGCAGTACCGCCGCCGGCAACTTGTCTAACCAAGGACGCAATATCGCCAGCCAACGGTCATGAGCCTCCCGACAATGCATAAATACCGGCATTGACTGCTCAGCGGCTAATGCGAGTTGCGCCTCAAAGACCGCTTCTTGTTGCGGGCGCGGCGAAAAGTCACGGTTAAAGTCGAGGCCACATTCCCCTATCGCCACCACCTCGGCGCGCTGCGCCAGTTGCCGAATCATGGTTAATTTGGCTGGATCGACAGATTTGGCATCGTGCGGATGCACCCCGGCAGTGGCATAAGCGTAGCCAGGGTACCGCGCCGCTAAATCCGCCGCCGCTTGGCTTTCTTCAACGTTGGTGCCGGTAAAAATCATCCCAGAGACGCCGGCTTGCTGCGCATGAGCAACAACCTCGTCTCTGTCTTTATCAAATCGTGAGCTGGTGAGATTGACACCAATATCAATCATTCATTGGCCTCTTCAGATGCCGATGCGTCGCGCGGGACATAAAAACGTGACAACAACACACCCAGCTCGAACAGCAAACACATAGGAATGGCGAGCAAGGTTTGCGAAATCATATCGGGCGGGGTCAACATCATGCCAACGACAAAGGCCGCCACCACGACATACGGACGCTTGCTGGTCAAGCTTTTCGCGGTTGTCGCGCCCGTCCAGACCAGCAGTATAATCGCAATAGGGATTTCAAAAGCAATACCAAATGCTAGAAATAAAGCCAAAATGAAATCGAGATAACTGGCAATATCCGTTGCCACCTGTACCCCTTCTGGCGCAATCGAGGTAAAAAAGCCAAACACCAAGGGCAATACCACCCAGTAGGCAAACGCCACGCCCGCGTAAAACAACAACGAGCTCGATACCAAAAGCGGCATCACCAAGCGCTGCTCATGCTTATACAGGCCAGGGGCAACAAAGGCCCAAATTTGGTAAAGCACCACTGGGATGGCAACAAATACCGAGATAACCAGCGTCAGTTTGATGGGGGTGAAAAAGGGCGACGCCACATCGGTGGCAATCATGCTCGCCCCTTCAGGCAGCTTGTCAATCAATGGCTGAGCGACCAAGCTATAAATGTCGTTGGCAAAATACACTAACCCGACAAAGACCACTAAGATGGCAACGATGGCGCGAAGCAGGCGGTTACGGAGCTCCATCAGATGACTGATGAGTGGCTGAGAATCGTTTACAGAAGACATAGTGGTTTTTTCATTAGAGACATAAGGCGTCGCTCGTTATCACTTATCGGTCGACGAGGTGGACGAGGGACGGGTGGCCGTGTCCGCACTCTCGGTATCACGCGCTGCAGTGGTTGATGTTGGCGAAGACGCATAAGGATGCTGCACATCGGCGGCTCGCTGTCGCAGCGTCTCCACCGACTCTTGCAGTTCAGGGGAGAGATTTTTCATCCCTGCTTGCTCGGCTTTGTGCAAATTATCTTGCAACTCTTTGATCTTGAGCTCTTGCTCGAGCTCGTCACGGACCGAACCTGCCATACGCTTGGCCGCGCCCACCCAACGTGACACATTACGTATCGCAATGGGCAGCCGCTCTGGGCCAAGCACCACAAGGCCAATGACGGCAATCAGTACCAGCTCCCAGAAACCAATATCAAACACGGCTTATACCTGCTCTTTGTCTTTTTGCGTTTTTTCGCTTTTCGACGGTTCAGCACGCTCATTAAGCGACGTTGGCTCGAAGTCAGCATCTTGATCAGCGCGCTTACCCTCGTCATCATGCATCGCTTTTTTGAACCCTTTTACCGCAGAGCCCAAATCACCACCCATATTGCGTAACTTCTTGGTGCCAAACAATAACACCACGATGACTGCAATGATCAGCAGCTGCCAAATACTAATTCCACCCATACCGGTTCCCTTTATTCCGCTTGGTTAATGTTATGTGCGCAGCAGTGTAACTGCTATTTGCTACAGGTTTTATTACAAAGTCGCCAGCCACACAACCAGAAAACGATCGCCCCCGCTGTCGCAACACTCGGTAGTGTATCGATCCGGTTGGCATACAAGATAGTCGCAGTCAGTAGTAAGGTGGCACCAATACCCAGTAGATATGTGGCGCGCGAGTGGCGCTGTTTGGTCTGTAAATAGCTTTGATAGTAGGTGTCTAACCGCTGATTGACTTGCCGCCCCTGGCGGAGGCCATCGTAGATTAGCTCCGGAATTTCTGGCAGCTTTTCGGCCCAAAACGGTGCCTTCTCTTTGACCGCCGCCCATACCGCTTGCGGTCCGACTTGCTGTTTCATCCACGACTCTAAAAACGGCTTTGCTGTGGTCCACAAATCAAGTTGCGGATAAAGCTGACGTCCAAGCCCTTCAATATAGAGCAATGTTTTTTGCAGTAAGACCAGCTGTGGCTGCACTTCCATATTAAAGCGGCGCGCGGTGTTGAAGAGGTTTAATAACACATTACCGAACGAAATTTCACACAGCGGCTTTTCGAAAATCGGCTCGCACACGGTACGAATAGCAAATTCGAAATCGTCGACATTGGTGTCATGCGGCACCCAACCTGAATCGACATGAAGCTCAGCGACCTTGCGGTAATCACGGTTAAAGAAGGCAATAAAGTTTTCCGCTAGATAGCGTTTATCATCGCGGTTTAAGGTACCAACAATACCGCAATCAAGCCCAATCCACTGCGGGTCGTGCGGGTGTTCATACGACACAAATACGTTGCCTGGGTGCATGTCCGCATGGAAAAAACTATCGCGGAAGACCTGGGTGAAAAAGACTTCAACCCCCCGCTCGGCGAGCAGCTTCATATCTGTACCGTTCGCCTCAAGCGCGTCGATATCTGACACTTGAATACCGTAAATGCGCTCAGACACCATCACGTCTTTGCGGCAATAGTCACTAAACACTTCGGGCACATACAAGGCTTGATCGTTTTCAAAGTTGCGACGCAATTGAATGGTATTCGCCGCTTCGCGCATTAAATCCAGTTCATCAAGCAAGGTTTTTTCATATTCGCGAATCACTTCTACCGGCTTTAAGCGACGTGCATCAGGGAGAAAACGCGCCACCAGCCGTGCCACGCGATACATCAGACGCAAGTCGGCCTGAATAACCGGCAAGATATCGGGACGGATCACCTTAATCACCACTTCACGGCCATTTTCTTTTAATGTCGCGGTGTGGACTTGTGCGATGGATGCAGAGGCTAATGGTTTGGGCTCAAAATCACTGAACCAAGTTTCCAGAGGCCCACCCAGTGACGCTTCAATTTGCGCTTTGGCTTTGTGGCCATCAAAGGGTGCGACTTTATCTTGCAACTGGGCGAGTTCATTGGCGATATGAGCAGGAAAAAGATCGCGGCGGGTCGACATCATTTGCCCGAGCTTTACCCATACCGGCCCCAAACTTTGCATCGCTAAACGCAAGCGCTCACCCACAGGCTTGTCTGGGTGTTGGTTTTTAAGCCAAAACAGCGATTTACGCCCAAGATGGGCGAGTCGAGTCAGCGATTGCCTGGGTAGTAAGGCATCAACACCGTACAATAACAAAGTACGAATAATAAAATACAGGCGACGAATCTCACTGAGTGTCATGCGGACTCCATCCGTTCTACTAACTGCTTAACCTTGGCTTCCAACCGCGCCGCGTCACTGCGCAATTCGTCCACTTGATCACTGTATGCCGCCACTTCTAACGGCCCCGGCGCCAAGCGCCACTCTTCGGTGATCACTTCCCCAGCATAGCGCTGCTGACGCTGAGCCAGTTGTTGTAATTGCTGCCAACGCTGCTGTGCCTGACTGACGAGGGTATGGGCAACCACATCTCCGGTATAAGGCGATAACCATTCGGCGACATCAAACTGAATGCCGCTCAACAATTGAGAAAACTGCTGGGCCACGTCCATATCACCATCAAGTGTCAGCTTATCGGCTTTTATTAACGCAGTAAGATTGGCTTTTTGCTGCAACTGCGGCAACGCAGAAAGCGAGAGGGATAATGCACAATCAAGCTCTCCCTCGTAATGGCTCAGTACATCGATCTGCTGGCCAAAAACAAAGACCCACTGTCGATTATATTCTTGCAGCGTGACGCCAATACTGCGCCCTTTTAGTCGCGCTAAACGGCGCTGGCTATCTGCATCTTTATTAATCACGCCATTTAAGGCGGTCTCGAGTCCTGCACACACGAGTGAGTCAAACGCCATACCGGCTCCTTAGAATTTATACCCACGGTGCAGCGCGACAATGCCACCGGTGAGATTATAATAGCTGGCTTGTTCAAAGCCGGCTTGTTCCATCATGCCTTTCAAGGTTTCTTGATCAGGGTGCATACGAATTGATTCAGCAAGATAACGATAGCTGTCTGGGTCATTGACAATGAGCTGCCCCATCTTAGGTAAAATGTGGAACGAATAGGCGTCGTATACTTTCGATAACGGCTTCGCCACCGGTTTAGAAAACTCTAGGACCAGAAGGCGCCCTCCCGGTTTGAGTACACGAAACATCGAGCGCAGCGCCGCATCTTTATCGGTGACATTACGAAGCCCAAACGCGATGGTAATACAGTCAAAGTGATCGTCAGGAAAAGGTAGCTGCTCGGCATTCGCCTGCACATAGCTCACGTTGCCAACAATACCCTTATCGCGCAACTTATCGCGACCCACTTTCAGCATCGAGTTATTGATATCCGCGAGTACCACCTCACCTTGCTCACCGACGATGCGAGAAAACTTGGCGGTCAGATCACCGGTGCCGCCGGCTAAATCCAACACTTTTTGTCCGGGGCGTACACCACTACAGTCAATGGTGAAGCGCTTCCATACCCGATGAATGCCCATCGACATCACATCATTCATCAGATCGTATTTAGCAGCGACCGAATGAAATACATCAGCCACGAGGCTTTCTTTTTCTTGGCGTTTGACTTTCTGGTAGCCAAAATCAATCGTTTCTTGGTCCTGGTGCGAATTTTTCTCTGTCATTGTATTCCCCTAACATATTGGCTCCAGTTTACTTTATCGCCCATCCTGACTCCAAGCGCGCAACCCAGTTTATTCTCATTCTTGCGTGGTGGTGCCTGGGTCCGCCTGCATGACATTGACCGACTCTCCCGGTCCAGGCTCCGTGGCCACACTGGCCAGCGCCGGACTTATATCGCGTTTAACCTCAACCCCCAGCGCTTTAAAGCTCTCCGCTTGGCGCAAGATATTGCCGCGCCCTTGGCTAAGTTTGTTCATCGCTCCTTGATAACTGTCACTGGCTTTACCTAGCGCGCTGCCCAGCCCTTCCATATCGCTAACAAAAAGTCGCACCTTGTCATAAAGCTTGCTAGCCTTCTCGGCGATTTGTTTGGCGTTTTGATTTTGATATTCATAGCGCCATAAATTATTGATTGTTCTGAGAGCCACTAACAAGGTGGTCGGGCTCACCAGCATGATGTTGTTGTCCATGGCGTCCCGAATCAGGCTGGCATCCGCCTCAACCGCGACCTGAAAAGCCGGCTCAACAGGAATAAACATCAGTACGTAATCCAGTGAGCGTACTCCATGGAGTTGATGATAATCTTTGCGACCCAAACCACGAATATGCTGACGAATTGCCTGGACATGCTCTTTAAGCGCGGCATCTTGTTCGGCCAGTGTCTCAGCGTTGTAATAGCGTTCATACGCGACCAAGGCCATTTTGGCATCAACGACGACATCTTTTTCTTGTGGCAACTTAACCACCACATCAGGCTGATAGCGCTTGCCCTGTTCATTTTCAAAGCTGACTTGGGTTTGGTACTCACGCCCCTCTCGCAAGCCAGACTCTTCTAAAATGCGCGCGAGGACCACTTCGCCCCAATTACCTTGTTGCTTATTATCGCCTTTTAGCGCCTGAGTCAGGTTATGGGCCTCACGGGTCATGTCCGCGTTTAATAGTTGTAGATTTTTGATTTCATGAATCAAGGTATGGCGCTCTTTGGCTTGCTCGCCAAAGCTGTCGGTCACCTGCTTCTTAAATCCTTCCAACTGCGATTTAAGCGGTCCAAGCAGGCTTTCTAAGCTCATTTTATTTTGCTCATCGACCGAGTGGACTTTTTGCTCAAATACTTGATTGGCAAGTTGCTCAAACTGGGTGCGTAATCGCTCCTCCGCGTTTTCTAGCAGTGCGTGTTTTTCCTTCGCCGCGTTTAACTGCTGCTCGGCGCTGGCTTTGACTTCTCGCAACTCTGCCAACAGTTCAGACTTTTCCTCACGTACCGTATCGAGTTTATCTGACAGTGTATGATTGTCTTGGCGTAATTGTTCCAATTGGCGCAGTTTCTCGCTCGCCGACGTCAACTTTCCATAATACTGGCGTAACTCTTGCGTCAGACGATCGCGTTCAACATCCAAGCTATCCAACTCTTGTTGTTGTTGTTCCAGTTGCTGACGAAGCTGTTGTTGCTGCATGTCAGCGGTCGCCTGCTGTTGGGCATATTGCGTGTCAAACCACTGTTGATATTGGGTGACTACGCGTCGATGCAGCCAATAGCTCAGCCCTGAGGCACTGATAACGCCGAAACAAAACGTCAGGATAGACAAGGTGGATAATGACAGACCATCAAGCATAATGGGTTCTCTATTGTACGGTCACTGATGTCAGCAAGGCTAATGGGATACTGGATAGATGTCCAGCCTATCTCAGTCAGTTTCAATGGCGTAGACTGCCTGGAACGACAGGCATCTTTGCAAGGAGGCAACATGCATAACGAACGGAAGGCACTGATCTTTGCCTTGTCTGCTGTACTGCTATGGTCAACGGTTGCAACCGCATTCAAAATCACCCTGAGCTACATGACACCGATTCAAATGCTGGCAGCGGCCAGCTTGGTGTCAGTGGTGATTTTAACCGTTATTGCTGCTGTGCAAGGAAAGCTTCACGCGCTGTGGCCCACCTTTCGGCGTCAACCCGGTTACTATTGCGTGTTGGGGATGATTAATCCATTCATTTACTACTTGGTGCTTTTTAAAGCTTACGATCTGTTACCCGCTTCATTAGCCCAGCCTTTAAATTACAGCTGGGCGATCACTCTGACATTAATGGCGGCATTGTTTTTAGGCCAAACAATTCGTCGTCAAGATTGGATTGCGGCGGCGTTGGGCTATTTTGGCGTGGTTGTGATCGCTACCAAAGGCCAGCTTTTATCGCTCCAGTTCGATAGCCCGCTTGGCATTGGTTTGGCGTTACTCTCAACGTTATTGTGGGCAGGTTTTTGGGTCCTTAATACTAAAAATCGCGCTGATCCTGTGCTCGGCATTTTGCTCTGTTTTATTCTGTCACTGCCTGTATCTTTGCTATTAGCTGGATTAACAAGCACTTGGGAAGGGATCCCTTGGCAAGGATGGCTGGCAGTCGGTTATGTCGGGCTATTCGAAATGGGAATAACCTTTATGCTGTGGCTGAGCGCGATGAAATATACCCAGAACACCTCTCGGATCAGTAATCTGATTTTTATTTCGCCTTTTATCTCTTTGGTGTTACTGGCCACCATTATTGGCGAGACAATTCATATCAGTACCTTGGTTGGGCTAAGTTTTATTGTAGTGGGGTTACTGATCCAACAGCGTACCCCAAAAAAGCGCAAACAACCTGCCGCAAGCGCGTAACCTTTATTGCTTAAGGGTTGCCAATGCCGCTCACAATGCACGGCGCCCGTTGCACGGCGTCAATCGGCATTAACCCATCTTACGCTGGATCATATACTGGTATAGCTCGTCAGCCGACAAGCCATCTTGCTCCAAACCTTGGGTGATTTCCTCGATACGCTCAGCACGACGATCTTCAATCACGTGATTAAATTGATAAACCAGCTCGCGTAAATATTTGAGCGGCACTTGATGGGCGGCGCTACGGACACGCTCTTCACTTTGGCTGCCTAGCTCTACCAATAATTTACCAAACATGATTTTTTCCGGCGATTCCTCAAGTTGTTCAAGGACGCGCGCCATTTCGATTGTCGATAATGACATAGTGTATAACTGACCTTTGGATATAAAACGAAAAGGAATGAGCGTTAATTCGATTTGCTTAGTAAATATACTCTGAACCACGCACGTTTAGCAAAATAAAAAAACGCTGGCCGAGGCCAGCGCAAAAGGATGATGGGTTGTCGAGACCCCTGCGTTTTGCACGTCTTATTATTGTTTGCCAACTGAGACGTTGTTTTATTGATTATTTAGCTTTTTACCATTTTGGCATGCCATTGCTTACCTTTCGGTGACCATAAAATAATCAGACCCGGCACTAATAACCACATATGCACCGTCATCAAATCACTGGCCGATAAGCCTAGACGCTGGGTTAAGCTCACGAGTAGCCCAGCCCCGCTCATTTGGAATAACCCGAGCAATGCCGCGGCCGTGCCCGCGCGGTCCGAAAACGGCGCTAATGCTGCTCCAGCTGACGCGCCTAACACCCAAGCAAAGCCGAATGAAGAGGTAAAGATCGGCAACATAAAGGCCCAAGGTTCAGCGATGGGGCTAAGCGCCAACATCAACCCGCCCGATCCCACCAGCATCATAAGGCCAATATTTAATGCCCGGCGGCTACCAAACTTTTGCATATAACGTGGCCCTAACATTGCCGCGGCAATATTTAACGCCGCATTGGCGCCAAACCAAAAGGTGAAACTGTTCATGGAGATACCGTATCTGTCCATCAACAGCACAGGTGCGGAGGTGACATAAGCGAGGATCACCGCCATCGCCAACATGCAAAGGGTTATGTGATAAGTAAATGTTGGTACACGCAGCACCTGCCAATAACGGCGTAAGCTGAATAGGCGGCCCGAGGTATCAGTATGCGATGGTCGGGTTTCGGGCAAAAAGACGATAACCAGCACCAACCCTAATACCGCATAACCGAGCATAAAAGTGAAGTTAGCACGCCAGTCAAACACCTGGGTTAACCAACTACCAAGTAGAGGCGCTAGAGCCGGCACAAAACAAATCGCACCATTTAAGTAGCTAATCATATGGCCACTGCGTTCGGCACCAAAACGATCGCGAACGGCGGCAAAGGCACACACGGAGGTTGCACACGCGCCAAACCCTTGCAGCAAACGCGCCACCAGCATCATATCCATCGAGGTGGCGAGCCACGCCATCAAAGAGCTAAGGCCATAAAGCGAAATACCAATAATAGCCACAGGCTTACGGCCAAAGCGATCGGCCAACGGCCCCGCAAACAGCTGACCAAGACCTAAGCTAAACATAAACCAGGTCACAGTGTCTTGAGCCAAAGTGGGACTCACATTAAAGTCACCCGCCATATGCGATAGTGCCGGTAGGTAAATATCAATCGCCATGGGGCTAAATAGCACCAGTAACACCATTAAGGCGACCAGTAAGCGATTTGATGTCGGTGAATCAGTGTGCGTCATTGGTTACTCCTCTATACAGGCACGCAGTATAGTGGCTTCAGGATATGAACCATAATGGTTTATAGTAAAAGCAGTTATTCCTAAGGAGAATACCAAAGATGGATTTGGACCAACTGCAACGTACCGACCTCAATTTATTGGTGTGTTTGCATGTACTTTTAGAAGAGTGCAATGTCACGGGCACAGCCAAACGCCTGCATTTAAGTCAATCGGCGGTGAGTAAAAATCTGGCCCGGCTAAGATCGCAATTTAACGATCCGCTTTTTACTCGAGCCGCCCACGGCTTAAAACCCACGGTTCGTGCACAAACCTTGCAACCTAAATTACGCGCTTTGCTCAATGATATCGCGGCGATGACCGAACCTGACCATTTTCAGCCACACTTAAGTGATCGCTGTTTTCGCTTTGCGCTTGTAGAAAGCGCCTACCCATTACTGCTGCCCCAATTTATTGGCGATATGTTAGAGGCCGCCCCATCGATCACCCTCAATACCGCCGCTTGGGATCAAACCACTTTTGATGGTCTCGCCCGTGGCAATATCGACTTTGGTATTACCGGCAAAGATTTAAATCCCGCCGATGCCATGCTGACCATGATGCCGCCCAAGGGTGTGCGCTACCAAGAGCTTTGCCAAGATCACCAGTGTGTCTTGATGCGCGCCGATCACCCCGCACTCAAGGGCCCATGGGATGAAGCGCGTTACCTTGGACTGCGACATGTACAGGTGAAATGTGATGGAAATGATCGCTGGTTGTTGGACTATAAACTGGCAGAGCGTAATATTGAGCGTGACATTGCCATGTACGTGCCTGATTTTAACAGTGCGGCGAGCCTGTGTACCTATACCGACCTGGTGTTTACCTCACCAAGCCAGTTTGCGCATTATATTGCCGCGTCGCTCAATTTGGTGGTACGGCCGTTACCGACGCCAATACCGCCGATGGCGTACACCTTGTTTTGGCATCAAAATCAAGAAAATGACCCGGGGCACCAATGGCTGAAAGCCTTGATTATTTCGCGCTGTCAGCAGTTTAGCCCGGCAAAATTGCAGCCTATCGCCCATCGCGCTAGGGTCTAAACCACTGGTTTTTTACGCGTGGCCGAACATGGCAAGTTCACCCCATACAAAGAAGGAAGAATAATGGACGCGACCCTTACCAAGCGTGTTGAGCAGCTAAGACACTGGCTAGATCAACACGATTATAACGCCCTACTCATCCCCCACGAAGACGAATATCTCGGTGAGTATGTGCCCGAGCACAACGAACGCCTCCACTGGGCAACCGGCTTTACCGGCTCCGCAGGGGCGGCGGTGATCACCCGCGACAAGGCGGCGATTTTTGTTGATGGCCGCTATGTGGTTCAAGTCCGTAAGCAAGTCCCCGCCGGCCTGTTTGACTACTGCCACCTGATTGATGAGCCACCGGTGCAATGGGCCCAGCAACAATTGCCAAAAGGTGCCAAGCTGGCTATCGACACTCGCATGCATAGCGCCGCTTGGTACAAACGTACCCAACGCGCGTTGGATGGGGCTTTGACACTGGTGAGTGTGGAGCAAAACCCGATTGAAAGCTTGTGGGACGATCGCCCCGCCCCGCTTAATAGCCCTGCCATTTTACTGGGCGAAGAGAAAACCGGCCGCGCCAGCTTGGATAAACGTCAAACCATTGGCCAGCAGCTGGCCGATCAGAGTCTTGATGCCGCGGTACTCACTCAACCCGATGCCGTCTGTTGGCTGCTCAATATCCGTGGTCGCGATATCCCACGTTTGCCCGTGGTACTGACCCAAGCGATTATCAAGCAATCCGGTGACGTCACCGTGTTTATCGATCCTGACCGTCTCCCCGAAGGCTTTGATGCACACGTGGGCCAAGGCGTGAGCGTCGCGCACCCTGATAGTCTAGTTGATGCCCTGCAAGCGCTGAGCGGTCAACGTGTATTGGTCGACCCAAACGGTGCCAATGCGTGGACACTGGACACGCTCCAACAAGCGCAAGTCACCGTGGTGGAAGCGCAAGACCCATGTGCGCTTGAAAAAGCGGCCAAGAACCCGCAAGAAATCGCCGGTATGCGTGCCTGTCACGTGCGCGATGGTGTTGCCGTGACCCGCTTCTTGGCGTGGTTTGACCGTCAAGTCGACGCCGGTGAACGCCCTGATGAAGCCGTGCTCGCAGACACCCTGTATCAATTCCGCCAACAAGACGATCAACTGGTCGACTTAAGCTTTGATACCATTTCCGCCGCCGGTGGCAATGCGGCCATGTGTCACTATAACCACAACAATCAGCCCAAACCGAGCGTGATTGAGAGCAACAACGTCTACTTGGTCGACTCAGGCGGCCAATACTATGACGGCACCACCGACATTACCCGTACCGTGCCGGTGGGCGAATGCAGCGCTGAGATCAAAAAGGCCTTCACGCTGGTGCTTAAAGGGCATATTGCGCTGGCCACCGCGCTGTTCCCGAAAGGCACCTCAGGCAGCCAGCTTGATGCCTTAGCACGCCAGTATTTGTGGCAACACGGCTATGATTTTGACCATGGCACCGGTCATGGTGTCGGGCATTTCTTGGACGTGCACGAAGGTCCGCAGCGCATTTCCAAAGCGCCCAATAGTGTCGCGCTATTGCCGGGCATGGTGGTGTCAAACGAGCCGGGCTACTATCGCGCCGACGCGTTTGGGATCCGGATTGAAAACCTCGAGTTGATTGAAGAAAAGCCCACCGAGGGCGACATGACGATGCTCGGGTTTGCCTCACTCACGCGTGCACCGATCGATCGTCGTTTGGTCGATGTGAGCTTACTCAGCGAGGCGGAAATCCAGTGGTGGAATCGCTATCATCAAACCGTGTGGGATGAAATCAGTCCCCACCTCGATGATCAAGACCAAGCTTGGTTAAAACAAGCGACCGCGCCGTTAAGCCGTTAAGTCGCGTCTTCACTAAGTATAAAAAAACAAAAAGCGTCCGATTGGACGCTTTTTTTATTCCCCTTTCAGGGCTTTCTCAACCGCTTTGGGCGAAAAGCCGCGCAAGGTGGTATCGCCAATGCAAATCACTGGGACACCCCGCGAGCCAGTTGCCGCCAGCAGCTTCTTGCCTTTAGGCGTGGCCGTATCGACAACACGATAACGCAGCCCTTTTTTATCCAAGTAAGCTTTGGCCGCCTCACAGTGAGGACAGCGCGGACCTACATATACAGTAATACGTTTCATGCCCGCATTGTCGCTAACCCGCTGCCGTTTGTGAAGCCATTTGCGCCTGACGCGCCACATCGTAGATGTTATCCCAATCTTTCCATACCACCTCAAAACCGAGGGCACGGACGCTGGCGGCCACCTCTGCCGCGCTACGTTCATCACTGATGGCAAACTGCTCTAATTGTGGCTCAGGGTTGGCATAACCGCCCGGTTGGGTTTTTGACGCCGCGGATAAGCTCGTGACACCAAGCGGCAACACATTGTCGCGAAAGTGAGGTGACTCCCGTGTCGATAGCGACAGCTCTACCTGCGGATTCCACAACCGATAGGCACAAATCAGCTGAACCAGTTGCTTATCCGTCATCACCGATTTCGGCTGTAACGCCCCCGCGCAAGGGCGCAAGCGCGGAAAAGATAGCGAATAGCGGCTTTGCCAGTGTTGCTTTTCCAAATAATCCAGATGCTGGGCGGTAAAAAAGCTGTCGGTGCGCCAGTCCTCAAGGCCAATCAAAGCGCCGAGACCAATCTTATCGACCCCTGCTTGTGCCAACCTATCTGGGGTTTGCAGCCGGTAGTGAAAGTCGGTTTTATTCCCGCGCTTGTGGTGTTCCCCATAGGTTGGAGCGTGATAGGTTTCTTGGTACACCATCACCGCATCCACACCCTGTGCCACCAAGACACGATACGCCTCGGTATCCAGCGGCTGCACCTCCATCGCCACATGATGAAAGTATCGCTTCACCACCGGTAAGGCGCGGAGAAAATACTCGAGCCCTACCTTGGTTTCATGCTCACCGGTCACCAAGAGCACACTGTCAAAGCCCATTGTCTTGATCGCTTCACATTCGGCAGCAATATCCGCCTCATCCAGCGTGCGCCGTTTAATCCGGTTCTCCATCGAAAAACCGCAATAGGTACACACGTTGGCGCATAAATTGGAGAGATACAGCGGAATATAGAACCCCATGGTGTAGCCAAACCGCTGCCGCGTCAGCGCCGCAGATTGCTGAGCCATGACCTCAAGGTAGGCTTCAGCGGCTGGGCTGATAAGGGCAGCGAAATCGTCCACATTGCGCGAGGACTTGGCCAGCGCCCGCTCGACATCTTGGCGCGTTTTGCTGTAAATCGAAAGGCGATGATGATCCCAATCGAGTGCTGCCCACCGCTCAGAAAAACTCATCACGCCTCCTTAGCGTCAAGAAACGCAGTTAAAGGGCTAGAAGCGTGGGCGTGATTGTGTGTGCCCGCCAGTCCAGCTTGATACGCGCATCGTCCTGCTTCAACCGCTTGTTTAAACGCCGCGCCCATGGCAATCGGATCGCCAGCCGTGGCAATAGCGGTGTTGACCAATACTGCATCGGCACCGCGCTCCATCGCTAACGCCGCATCTGACGGTGCACTAATGCCGGCATCAATGATCACCGGCACGCGAGCTTGCTCGATAATGATGTCGAGAAACGCCATTGAGGCCAGCCCTTGGTTGGAGCCAATCGGTGAGCCAAGGGGCATCACCGCCGCGCATCCCACCTCTTCCAAACGCTTACACAGCACAGGATCGGCATGACAATATGGCAGCACCACAAACCCCTCATCTACAAGCGTTTTCGCCGCTTGAAGGGTTTCAATCGCATCAGGCATCAAATATTTGGGGTCGGGGTGAATTTCCAGCTTCACCCAATGCGTTCCCAATGCTTCTCGGGCAAGACGCGCGGCAAAGACCGCTTCTTGCGCATTTTTCGCCCCTGAGGTATTGGGCAGCAGGCGTACACCTAGCTCGCGCAGCGGCGTTAAAATATCGTCTTGTGTGGCATGCACATCGACTCGCTTTAGCGCCATGGTGACCAGTTCAGTACCACTGGCCGCCAGTGATTCGGCCATGGTCTTGCGACTGGCAAACTTGCCGGTGCCGGTTAACAGGCGAGATGAAAACGTCGTATCCGCAATGGTTAACATGATTATCCTCCGGCAATCGCTTGAAAGACCGCCAAGCTATCGCCAGCGGTGAGTGACGTGGATGACCAAGCATCACGCGCAATAATGGTCTGATTTAGCGCGACCGCGACTGATTCAGCCGGCACCTTCATCTCCTCAATCAATTGCGCGACGGTCGTGGCATTGACCTCTGTAGGCGTGTCATTAATAGTTAACTGCATCGCTTACCTCCCGCTTTGGCTGACAAACCGCACAGTGCGGATGCACGGGCAGCGAAAAGTGCTGCCATGTCATGGTTTGTCCATCCAGTCGTGACAAGCGATTGGTACCGACCGCCTGCCCTAATAACAGTTTTATCCCTTCCAGCACTTGCGCGGTGGCCATCATGCCGACTACCGGCCCCATTACCCCAGCTTCAGCGCAGCGTGTGGGTTCAGAGGGCGTCACGTCTGCAAAGGCGCACGCATAACATGCACTATGTGGTTGATAAACCAATAACTGGCCTTGCCAGCCAATCGCGGCCGCGCTCACCAACGGCGTGCCAGTCTCTACACAGACTTGGTTGACCGCATGACGAGTGGCGAGATTATCACTGCAATCAAGCACCACATCCGCCATCGCCACTTCAAGCGCCAGACGTTCACCCTCAAGATAGGCATTGATGGCTCGGCACCGGCAATATGGGTTCAGCGCGCCCAAGTTAGCGGCTAGCGCTGCGGCTTTATCGGTGCCGATTTGCTCATCCCGATACGCCACCTGACGCGCCAAATTAGATAGCTCAACGTGGTCCGAGTCAGCAATCGCTAACTGACCCACGCCAGCGCCTGCAAGATAGAGGCCCGCGGTGGTTCCAAGCCCACCGGCACCGACCATTAACACGCGCGCCTTGCTAAGTGCCTGCTGCCCGCACTCTCCGACCTCTGGCAGCATAATTTGCCGGCTATAACGCAGGTATTCACTGTCCGATAGCATCACACTCTCCTTGCTGTCTGGATGGATTCAGACAGCGATTAAACGCGTCAATGCGCGCCGCTAAATCGGGCGCTTGCGTCACGGCGCGGACTACCGCAATGGCGTCCACGCCGGTGCGCCAGACCTCGGGAGCTCGGTCGAGATCAATACCGCCAATCGCCACCGTCGGGAAGCGGCCCTCCACAGTTGCCACCTGCTGTGCTAACGCTGAAATACCTTGCGGTGGCTCGGTGAGCTGTTTGGTGGTGGTGGGAAAAATATGGCCGATGGCGAGATAGCTTGGCGTGAGTTCAACCGCTGCAGCGAGCTGCTCGGGACTGCGCGTCGACACACCGAGACGCAGCCCTTGCCGGGCAAGCCGGTCAAGATCCGCCTCTTGTAAGTCTTGCTGCCCCAGATGAACGCCATAGGCACCAGCCTCAAGCGCGAGCAGCCAGTGATCGTTGATAAACACCTGCGCATGGTGCGCGCGCCCTAATGCCACCGCGCGCTGTACCCAATCTAGCAATTGTGGATGCCCCGGCTGCTTCACACGCAGTTGCACGGTTTTCACCCCCAAGCAAAGCAAGCGTTCGAGCAAATCCACATCGTCCACCACAGGATATAATGGGCCTATACCTTCAGACATAGGCGCAAACGGAGTTAAACTCATGATCCCACCTTGTCGCTGTCTTCCACCTCAGTACCGTGTTGTGGCTGAAGATGGGATTTTTGCAGGTAGAGCTCACTGCCCTTTTCTCGGAATTCTTGCGATTTTTGCTGCATGCCTGCTAACGGGTCTTCCAGCATAGCGACATCAATCGCTTGACCCGCGGCGGCATAGCCGTTTTCTTTGGCGTAGTCCCGGACTTCCTGGCTGATTTTCATGGAGCAGAACTTCGGTCCACACATCGAGCAAAAATGTGCGACCTTGCCCGACTCTTGAGGCAGTGTTTCATCGTGATAGGCGCGTGCCGTGAACGGATCAAGGGATAGATTGAACTGGTCTTCCCAGCGGAATTCAAAGCGCGCTTTAGAAATGGCGTTATCACGCACCTGCGCCCCCGGGTGTCCTTTAGCTAAGTCCGCAGCATGCGCGCAAAGCTTGTAGGTGATAAGCCCAATTTTAACATCCTCCTTATTGGGCAGACCCAGATGCTCTTTGGGCGTGACATAACAGAGCATCGCACACCCAAACCAGCCAATCATCGCCGCACCAATGCCGGAGGTAATATGATCGTAACCGGGAGCAATGTCGGTGGTTAGCGGGCCGAGAGTATAGAAAGGCGCTTCATGGCAATGGGTGAGCTGCTCGTCCATGTTCTCTTTGATCATATGCATGGGCACGTGGCCAGGGCCTTCAATCATCACCTGCACATCGTATTCCCATGCCACCTTGGTGAGCTCGCCCAGGGTACGTAGCTCACTGAATTGCGCTTCGTCGTTCGCGTCTGCCACTGAGCCGGGACGCAGCCCATCGCCCAACGACAAAGACACGTCGTAAGCGGCACAGATTTCGCAGATTTCGCGAAAATGGGTATACAGGAAACTTTCTTGATGATGCGCCAAGCACCATTTGGCGATAATCGATCCACCGCGCGAGACAATCCCAGTCACGCGATTGGCGGTCATGGGCACATAGTGCAAACGCACCCCAGCGTGAATGGTAAAGTAATCGACCCCTTGCTCGGCTTGCTCTATCAAGGTATCGCGCATTACTTCCCAGGTCAGGTCTTCGGCAATGCCGTTCACTTTCTCAAGCGCCTGATACATAGGCACAGTGCCAATCGGAACTGGGCTATTACGTAAAATCCACTCGCGGGTTTCGTGGATATTGCGTCCAGTCGATAAATCCATCACCGTATCCGCGCCCCAACGGGTCGCCCACACCAGCTTTTCGGTTTCTTCTTCAATGGAGGAGCTCACGGCTGAGTTACCAATATTGGCATTCACTTTCACGAGAAAGTTACGCCCAATGATCATCGGCTCCGCTTCTGGGTGGTTAATGTTGGCAGGAATAATCGCACGCCCTTCAGCGACTTCTTGGCGCACAAATTCGGGAGTGATGTTTGATGGCAAGTGAGCACCAAAGCTTTCTCCTGGGTGCTGGCGATTGAGCTGCTCTTCACGATACTGTTGGCGACCCATATTTTCCCGAATAGCAATAAATTCCATCTCTGGGGTGATAATGCCTTGGCGTGCGTAGTGAAGTTGAGTCACACATTGGTTGGGTTTCGCCCGACGGATAGACGGTAAGGCTTTAAAGCGAAGGTCATCCAAGGTTTCATCACTGAGGCGAGTCTTTGCATAGTCTGAGCTCACTGCATCAAGAAACTCTGTATCGGCACGTTCATCAATCCAGGCTTTTCGCACTGGCGCTAAGCCTTGGTAAATATCGATAGCACTCTGTGGGTCGGTATAAGGCCCTGATGTGTCATAAACCCGAATGGACTCATTGGCTTCATACTGCAGATTATCTTTACTCCCGCCTACAAAAGTAGGAGAAAGGTGGATTTCGCGCATGCCTACGCGAATATCGGGTCGCGATCCCTCGACATAGACTTTTTCCGAGTTAGGGTAGGTTTGCGCAGAGAGGGAATCGATAAAAGATTTGGCCTCAAGACGGGCCTGTTTACGGGTCGACATAGCATTACTCCGGTGTTCATTATGGGAATTAATGCTTGCCGGAAAACGCTGAATTGAGATGTGAGCAAACTGGCAGACGCGTACGGTCTGTGATCTGATGCATCTCTTGTTCCCTTCGCTGGTCCTAACCAGATCAGGTTCAACGGATCCCACTTCACGTGGTCTCAGCCAATTGGCACTCCGACAAGTTCAACGCCAGTATAAGAAATCACCGCCGCAACAACAAGCGACGTAATGGCATGTTTTTACCTACCCAGTAATGCGTCCTAGCAACCAAGCCCCCATCGCGGCCGCTCCTAAGCATAACGCAAGGTTGAGACCCACGTTTAACAAGGCTTTCACCGTCTCACCATGTTGAAAAAGAAGCAAGGTATCCACTGAAAAGGTCGAGAAGGTGGTGAACGCACCCAAAAAGCCAATCGCAATCAGTTGACGCCAAGGCACTGGGGCAATCAGTTCTTGGCTCATCGCCGCTAAAAAGACGCCCATTGCTAATGAGCCCAGCACATTAACCATTAGGGTGCCGTAAGGGAATCCTCGACCAAACACTGCGACGCTCCACTCTGAAACTAAAAAACGCGAGGACGCCCCTAATGCGCCACCAAGCCCTACCCACAATATACTTACCACTGGGTGCTCCTTTCGATTGGTAAAAACTCATCATACCGCGACATGTGAACAAGAAACAGGAGGGAGAAAAAGGAAGAAAGGCGCGGTTACTACCACAGACAGTAGACATAAAAAAAGCACCGACGATGTCGATGCTTTAATATTTGGCAGGGGTAGAGGGATTCGATCGGACTGGCGGCCCAGCCCCCAACACGATTTTTTGTGGTTTGCATGTTCACATACAAAAAAAGCACCGACGATGTCGATGCTTTAATATTTGGCAGGGGTAGAGGGATTCGAACCCCCAACACGCGGATTTGGAATCCGCTGCTCTGCCAGTTGGAGCTATACCCCTGTAGATAGTTGCCTATTGTAGCGATCTCGCGACAAATTACCACCATCAATTACTAGTCAAACGTTTAATCGCTTATTTATAAAGCGATTTGTCTGGTCGTCCAATAACAAAAAAACCCAGCTTTTCAGCTAGGGTTTCTAAGTAGTGGCGGAGTGGACGGGACTCGAACCCGCGACCCCCGGCGTGACAGGCCGGTATTCTAACCAACTGAACTACCACTCCGCACCAATTCTGTATGACTAAAGGCTTATATCTCTTTGCTTTAATCAATTGTAATGAGAGCCTGGCGATGTCCTACTCTCACATGGGGAGACCCCACACTACCATCGGCGCTGCTTCGTTTCACTACTGAGTTCGGCATGGAGTCAGGTGGGTCCAAAGCGCTATGGTCGCCAAGCAAAATTGGGTGTGTCTTCACTTTTCAGTCAAAACACGTATCTAGAAAGCTGTTTCGTTCTCGCCACAATCAACTGGCTTATTTCGAGTCCAACCCAAAACCTCTTGGGTGTTGTATGGTTAAGCCGCACGGGCAATTAGTACAGGTTAGCTCAACGCCTCACAGCGCTTACACACCCTGCCTATCAAC